>JAOZMT010000207.1 GCA_029934175.1 Victivallales bacterium
ACAAAATATATCCCCAGTAGAAATTTTTAAATTTTATTTATATTATTAATTGACATATTGTTGCTTGTATGGTATATTAACTTAAATTAAGAAATAAACAAAGGGATTTTATGAAAAATAATATTAATATTATTATTATTGAAAATAGTAAGATGCAGAGAAAATTTATTCGAAAAATTTTAGAATCTATATCTGAAGCTTCTATCACAAAACAATTTAAAATATATGATGCTAAAACTTTGGCTGATGCAAGGGAAATCAATTCTGAATTTGAATTACAGATTATTTTATCTGCATTGGAATTAAAAGATGCTCATGGTATAGAAACTGTTACAAAGATAAAAAGTTTTGCTCCTAAAGTTCCTTTAGTAGTTTTAACAGGAACTGAGAATGAAAAACTAGGAATGGATGCTATTCATGCTGGGGCACAAGATTATTTATCAAAAAGTGCAGTGAATGAAATTGTTTTAAAACGAACAATTGGCTATGCTTTAGAACGAGGAAAAATGCTTAATCAAGTTACTGAACAACGGGAAAAATTATCATCTTTAGCAAATAAATTATCAAAATATTTATCTCCACAAGTTTACAATTCTATCTTTACAGGCGATAAAGATGTTAAAATTGGCACAGTTCGCAAAAAACTGACAATATTTTTCTCTGATATTGTAGGTTTTACTACGACATCAGAAAATATGAAACAAGATGAACTCGTTGATTGGCTCAATACATATCTCAATGAAATGGCTAATATTGCTTTGAAATATGGAGGGACAGTAGATAAATTTATAGGAGATGCTGTCATGGTCTTTTTTGGAGATCCTGAAACTTTGGGGGATGAAAAAGATGCGACAAAGTGTGTGCAAATGGCAAGGGAAATGATTGAAGCAGCCAAACGAGTTAATGTTGGAATCAGAATTGGTATAAATACAGGTTTTTGCACGGTAGGTAATTTTGGTTCAGAAGCTAGAATGGATTATACGATAATTGGGCCACCAGTTAATTTATCTGCTAGATTAGAGTCAAATTCAGAACCAAATAGAATTCAAATATCAGATACTACTTATCATTTAATAAAAGATGAAATAAAATGTGAAAAGCGTGGAAATATTCGTGTTAAAGGAATAGATAGGGATATAGAGACTTATTGGGTTTTATAAAATTTATACTTTAAACGGTCGAAAAGTCTATTTTTCTATCGCTTGGAGTATACTTATAAAAGCGGAGAGATGGCCGAGTGGTCGAAGGCGCAGCATTGGAAATGCTGTGTAGGGGTAACTCTACCGGGGGTTCGAATCCCCCTCTCTCCGCCATTTCAACTAAACAACTGATTATTAATTAAGTTCATTATGTTTAGCGAAATTTTCTCTATTTTTTACAGATAAAAATTCCTCTTAGAGGTGCTTGATGACCTTCTATAGTTTTTAAGGAGTCTTGTGGGTCTAAAAAATCTGATAGAGATTCAAATTGCATCCATTTAGTTTGTCTTTGCTCTTCAATTGTCGTATATCCAGATTCTACAAACTTAGAATTTTTAAAACCTGCTTTTTTAAGCCAGCTAAGCATTGTTGGGATTGTTGGGATAAACCACACATTATTCATTTTTGCATATCGGTTATCAGGAACCAAAACTCTGCCTTTTTCTTCTCCCTCAATAATAAATGTCTCAAGAATAAATTCTCCATCTGCTTTTAAAAGATGTCTGATTTTTATTAGATGTTCAAATGGAGATTTTCTATGGTAGAGAACTCCCATTGAAAAAATTGTATCAAAGCGTTGGAACTGTTCAGGCATTTGTTCAAATGTCATAGGAAGGATAAATGTTTTTATATCAATATTGTTAGTAATCGCTAAAAATTGTGACAAAAATAAATAAGATGGATCTATGCCTACAACTAATTTAGCTTCAGAATTTGCCATTTTGATGCAATGATATCCATTTCCACATCCAATATCTAAAATGACTTTATCTTTTAGAGGAGAAATGTATTTACTGACTCTATCCCACTTCCAGTCAGATCTCCATTCGCAATCTATAAATTCATCAAAAAAGAGATATGGACCTTTTCTCCAAGGGCTTAATTTCATTAATTCTTTGTGTATTAAAGATTTATTCTTTTCTGACAAATCAGATTTTTTACCAATAGTTATTATAGGATCATTCAAATTATAAGACAAAGGCTTAAAAGAATGTAACACTTCCAAAGAATTAATAAATCGTTTTAAATTCCCATCAGGACTTTCCTGTAAATTTTTCTGACAAATATTAATTACATCTTCAAACCACTTTGCAGTTTCTTTTACATTATCACATTGTTGCTTGCATTGTAAAAAATATTTGTCAAATAATTCCTTATTTAATTCAGATAGCATTTTATCTAGAAGCTTTATCTCCTGAAATATCATCTTTAAATACTTCAGCACCTTTTTTAGCTGCACAAAAATCTCCACACATCGTGCAAGTATCTTCTTGTTCTGGCATTCTACTCTCACGAACTTCTTTAGCTTTGTCTGGGAATAATAAATATTTATTTAATTCATCCCACTTCATATCTCTTCTTGCGATAGATGCAAGTTTTTCATTTTCTCTTAGATGAGGATACTTTGAAATATCGCCAATTCTACATGCTAATCTAGTTGTCCTAACACCTTCTCTAACATCATCTTCATTAGGTAATGCTAGATGTTCCGCTGGAGTAATATAACATACTAAATCCGCCCCAAATCGACTAGAACTAGCCGCCCCTATTGCAGCTGTAATATGATCATAACCTGCTCCTGTATCTGCTGGAATTGAACCTAGGACATAATAAGGTGCGTTCCCACTCATTCTTTTTTCTAAAATAACATTCGCCTCTATTTCATCCAATGGCACATGCCCTGGTCCTTCAACCATCATTTGACAACCTTGTTCTCTGCCTAATTCTGCTAATTCACAGTTTGTAATCATTTCTGCCATTTGCGCTCTGTCATGACTATCATGAATAGCTCCTGCTCTAATTCCATTTCCTAAAGATAAAACAGCATCATATTTTTTCATTAAAGCACAAACTCTATCAAATTGCTCATAAAGTGGATTTTCTTTCTTATTTGCATCCATCCATGCTACCATAAAAGTCCCACCTTTAGAAACCAAACCGCCATATCTATAGCCTTGTTTTCTCAACCTTTCAATAGAATATAAATTTATGCCACAATGTATAGCCATAAAACTTAATCCATCAGCTAATTGTTTTTCAATTAAGTCAAAAAGCATTTCAGGATCAAGTTTACTTGGATTTTTATATTTTTTTGCAGCATCACAAAAAGCTTGATATAAAGGAACATTCCCGATTGGCAAATTACAATTTGCAATAACCTCTCTTCTGACTTTATCAAGATCTCCACCTGCAGATAATTCCATCAATGTATCCGCTCCTTCTGCTTCTGCAATTTTTGCTTTTCTTATTTCTAAGGCAATATCACAAATATCAGAAGATGTACCAATTGATGCATTTACTTTGGTTCTTAATCCAGTTCCAATACCAACAACTTTTTGACTTTTCCTGTTTGGATTATTAGGAATTACAATTTCACCTTTTGCAACATTATTTCGTATTATATTGATATCAATATTTTCATCTTTACTAATGATTTGCATCAACTCTGTGTTAACACCTTCTCTCGCTAATTCTAATTGTGTTTGCATTATTTTCTTTTTATCTCATTGTTGCAGGAATAAGAATTCCTCTTCTGTTTTTACTATATGCTTCTAAAGATTGTCCATCAATAGCTGGATTTTCTTCGCCAAAACTAACTGTTTTAAATCTTGTAGATGCAACTCCATTTGCAGTTAGATAATCTTTGATTGCTATTGCCCTGCGTTCTCCAAGTGCTCTATTATATTCAGCACTACCACGGTCATCGCAATGACCTTCTATTATTAATCCTAACTCAGGATTTTCTTGCATGTAATTAGCAACAATATCTAAATTAGCTTGTTCATTCGCTCCAATAACATCCTTATCATAAGCAAAATATATAATTGGAAAACCTAAATCTTCTGCAATAGGAGTCCAATCGCTTGGGTCAGTAGCAACTTCTTCACCAGGTAAGCCAAATTCTCCAGGTCCGCCATTATCACTTATTTCTCCACTGTTAAATTCAGGGTCATTTGTTGGAGTTAAAGCTACTGGAGGAGTATTTTGTAATGTAGGGGGGGTCAATCCAGATGGAGGTATATTTGGATTGTTGTCTGTTGATTCGCAGCCCGCAGTTAGTAAAATAGTTAATGCTGAGGCACTACAAGTTAGTAAACTTAAAGTTTTCATAGTAAAAAATTCCTTGTTGTTATTAGTATGATATATTAAAATATTATTATATAATATACATCATTAAATGAAAAAACAAATTAAATGAAAAAAAATATTAAGAAAATGTAGTCTTTTTAAAGTTTTTATTAAAAAATAGCCGTTTTTATATCCAGCATATCTTTTATACTCGCAGAGATAGTTGCTTTAATGCTATTAAATCAGCAAAAGAACCTGTTTTTTTATAAAAAAATCAATAAAACTTTAAAATATCCTAAACTTATGAAAAAGTTTGTCGATAATAATTAATATCGTGTCAGAAATGACAAAAAATATTAATATAACAGAAGGAGGTTAGTAGAAACAAAAAGATAAGAAGAAGGATAGGTACAGTTTTATAAAATTGTACAAATCAATTATATTTATATTAAATATAATTAATTATTAATTCTCAAAATGACAAGGATGTCATTTTATTAAACCAAAAGGAGTTGGAAAAATGAGAATTCAAAACAACACAGCGGCATTTAATGTCTGGAGTAGTTATTCGCAGAACTCAGTTAACTTAAAAAAATCTATGACTAAATTGTCAACAGGTGTTATTTCAAACACAGATGACGCAGCAGGATTAGGTATTAGTGAAGTTATGAGGGCAGAAGTAAAAGGGGTCGCAATGGCTCGTCAAAATGTTAACAACGGTATTTCATTAGTTCAAACAGCAGATTCATGGTTACAAAAAGTCAGTGATATGTTAGGTAGAATGAAAGCGTTGACAATCGAAACACAAGGTATTGTATCTGCTACTGATAAATCTAACATACAAG
>JAOZMT010000208.1 GCA_029934175.1 Victivallales bacterium
TATTGTTTCATAAAAAAGAAGATTCTTTTGAAGAATGGGACTTTTTCATCGAAATAAGCATGAAGAATAGAATCTAAAATAAACGAACAACTATCATTATCAGTTGCGTAGTGTGCAGCTTTTACATAAAGTAATTGTGCTAACTCTTCATCACCAGTGACAATACGATTATATTTTGCGTTTGTTAATAGTTTAAATGCACAAGCAGAATAACATAGTTCTTCTATGCTTTTGCTTTCTCTATTGATACAATTATAAACATACTTGTTAATTTTTTCTTCGCTTTCACCTTTCATATTTCTTTCAGCTTTTGCGATAATTCCGTTAAATAATCTGTTTCTTTTTCTCATATTGAGAAAGTTGTTGTTTTTAATCATTTTCATGACTCCTTTTGTTGTTGCGATATTCGCAGTTTTTAATATTATCCTAAACCCGTGAGATTTTAACGGCGATTTGCAACATTTCTTTCACGCTTATGTATTTAGGAAAAATTCTCGGAATACCATTTAGGTATGCCTGCGATTTTTCATAAACACCTAAGCATAAAATTAATGAGCAACTCATCCGTAAAAACCTCACGGATTCAGGATTATAACTTCTACACTGTATTTTTCAGAATAAAATACTAAATCTTATTTTTATTTCGACACCTCCTTTTTTAATATTTCGTTATTGACTTACTACTATAGTCAAAGATTTCAATTCTTGTTTTTTTTCTTAATTAAATATGATTATATTGCATAAATAACTTGAAAAAATAAGTTTTTTATGTTATATTTATTAATAAACCAACTTAAAGGAGAATATTAATGACCACATTACAAATTAAAATGAACGATACAACACTATATAAATCGTTATCAAATGTTGCAAAGAAAGAAAACCGTTCAATTAGCCAAGAAGTTGTTTATATTTTAGATAAATATTTATCTAAACCTCAACAAACTATAAACAACTCAATAGAGCAATTCTTAAATTTATCTTATGAAGATGAAAGAAGTGCTGATGAAATCATAGAAGACCAAAAGTCGATAACTACTAGAACGAAAATCTAAAGAGCGTTTGTATATATTAAGCATTCCAGTTTACCACAAAGTTGACAAAGTCCGACACAAAGAACACAAAGTTTTTCTTTGTGAAACTTTGTGTTTAACTTTGTTTCCTCTGTGGTTAATAGTTATTTAATTTATTTCTCCGAATATATAAATGTATTCCCAGTGGAGCATTTCGTTATTTCATCTTTTCTTCTATGTATTTATTTAACTCCTCTTGGGCTTGTATGTAAATAATACTTGCGAACTCTTTATCTTTTAGACAGTTCGTTGCACAATCCGCAATTTCAATAAATTCTTGATAACTTTCAAGCACAGTTTCTTTCTTACATAATTCGACTGCTGATTCTAATAATTCTTTTGCCAATATTTTATCATTTAAATATTCCATTATGCTTTCTGCAATGCCAATACAATCAAAATAAAGAGAAATATCGTTTATGGCAATCTTATAAAGCTTAATCGCCCATTTTTTGTCATTTAGACTTTTCATAATACTGTCAGCAAATGAACGATAGCATATATCATCACTTTCAATTGCAATTTTGTAAATTTTGATAGCCCATTCCTTATCATTAAAATGTTCAACAGCAGCCTCCGCAATATAATCAAAATTACTATAATTACATTTTTCAAAGGCAAGTATGTAAATCTCTCTAGCCCATTCTTTATCATTAAAATGTTCAATAATTTTTTTTGCAATGTGAATATATTCGCTGCCTGTTTTTGCTTTATCAATAGCTGACATAAAAATACTTATTTCAAATTCTTTATTATTAAGATTGTTTGAAATATGAGAAGCAATATTTATTAAATCATAACTTGTTTCTGCTTTATCAATAGTTATTTCATAAAGACTTCTTAGCCATTCTTTATCATTAAGATTGTCTGAAATATGAGATATAATCTCCATTAAATCATAACTTGTTCCTGCTTTGTCAATTACAGTTTCGTAAATTTCTCTAGCCCATTTTTTATCATTAAGACCTTCAATAATATGAGGCACTATGTCCATTAATTCTTTACTTTTTATAGCTTTATCAATAGCTTTTTTATAAATACTTATCCCCCACTTTTTATCGCCAAGGTTTTCAATAATACTTATTGCAGTATTGTATAACTCGTAATTTGTTGTTGATTTATCAAGAGAAAGTTTATAGGTTTTAATTAAAAAATCATTGTCATTAAGTTGATGCTTAATGCATTCTGCAATTTTACACAAGTCATTACTATCTTCCGCTTTATCAATAGCAGTCATATAAATTTCTTTACCCCATTCTTTATCATTTAAAACCCTAATTACGGAGCGTGCGACATTCATATAGCCAAACAACAACCAATAACCGTAATTAGTCCTAGATTTAAGATTTATGAATTTTAATGATTTCTCAAAAATATCCCTTCCTAATTGCAAATTGTTATTTATTTCTATTTCCTTTATTGCTATACTTTGATATTTAAAAAATTGTTTTCGATTGTTTATTGATATATCCATGATATCCTCCTTAGTTTTTAATTTGATAATGTTCATCTGAGTAGTCAAATGAGCAATAATTTTTTGGTAAATTGAAATATTCTATTAATTTGTTTTCAATTTGTTTCGTTTTGCATTTTGGGCAGAGATAAATAAAGAACTGTGGTTTTATATCGTTCAAATATATAACTCTACCTCGTGGTATTGAGTCATAATCTCTACGATGAATATTAATCCATTCTTTATTTTGCATTTTAACTTCATCCCATTTCTCGTAATGAGAATGTGGATAAATCCTGAAGTCTAATAATTTTTCAGCTTTAACAGGATTCTTTTCAGCTTTGCTAATGCTTAAAGAATCGCCAAAAATTTTATTTAACTTCAAGTCAACCCAAAACAATCCGACTTTAGGTTCGTCTTTTGACTTCATAACATCTTTAAAGCGACCAGTCATATTTGACAAATGCACATCATTTAAATACTCTGCAAGAATTTGCTTCATATCACACATAAATTTTCCCTCCTTTTGGTTTTAAATTTAAAATTCCTCTACTACTACAGTCAAAGATTTCAGTTTTGGTTTTTAATTATTATTTTTAACTTCAAATAAAGAAATTTTAGGCAGAATAATTGGAAGAGTTTTTTTTATATTCTTTCTATTATTTAAATTCTAATTTATTATTTCTAAAAAATATTAATTATTCTGCCTTTTTTCTTTTAAAAATTTAAAAATCCTCTACTACTACAGTCAAGGATTTCAATTTTGGTTTTTTAATTTGAATATTGGATATTCAAACTCCTCAAATAGAAATAGGTTCGTATTGCTTTGCAACTTGTAAATTTATATCACAACGACCTAGTTTTTTAAGAACATTATTTGCATAATTCGCAGCTAATTCTTCGGTATTGCAATCCTCGCTACGATGCAAAAGAATAATTTCTGATGTTCTTTTTCCAACAATTTGCGATAAAACATATCCACATTGATTATTGCTTAAATGACCCTTGTAGCCAGCAATTCTATCTTTCAAGAAATCAGGTCTTTGCGAGTTGTGCAAAGTTTTAATATCGTGATTACTTTCGAGCATAATAATATCTGAATTTTTCATCGCTTTGATAGCTGGTTCTTGAAGAAAACCTGCATCAGTTACGATAGATATTTTTTCGCCACTGCTTTTGCATTCAACAATATATCCAACAGGAGCAATTGTATCATGTAACACTGGAATTGGAGTTACTATAAAATCAGCGACATCAATTTTATCCCATTGTCTAAATAATGAAACTTGAGCTGCATCCAGATTTACCCATTTACTTTTTGTAAAAACATTGTTATGAAGATAAACAGGGATTGATAAATTTTCGCTTAATTCTTTAGCTCCTTTAATATGGTCGCTATGTTCATGAGTGATAAAAAGAGAAGATATTTTATTTTTTGCGATTTGTGCAGAAGCTAATTTGCTCAAAATTTCAGGAGCATCAAAGCCAGCATCAATCATAATTGCACTCTTCGCAGATTCAATAACAATAGAATTCCCTTTGCTTCCACTTCCTAACACTGTAACTTTGACTTCTTTGTCTTTTTTATTACAAATATCATAAAGACGACATTTGTAAGGTTTGCTACATTGTTTGCCTGGACAAATATTTGGTGATTTATCTTGTTTCCAAGTTTCAAGAAGTTGGCAAATAGAATCTTCTACAATTGCGGAATATGCAGGTAATTTATCTGTTACATCAACAAGCTGAAAAATATCTTTAGCATTACAATTTTGTCCAGCTTTTGAGCCAGGGATAACATGCATAATGAAGCAACGATTAATATTAATTCCAGCATTTAAATAGACATATCTTTGAAAAGCTACATCATGATAATTTACATCAGCAATAGCTCTTCCAGATTTTACTTCAATCAAATCCCATTGATCATCGCCAACTGGATTTAAAATGTCAGATTGAGCATAAAGATTTTTAAACATTAGCCCTAATTCAAAAATAGGAACTCGTTTTTCTAACAATTCTTTGCAATGAATTAAGTAATCGCTAAACGGCATTTCATTTTCGCAAGCCAAGATTCCATTAGTATATAATTCTTGTGCTTTATCTCCAATCATGTGACCATAATCGAATAAACTAGCTGTTGCTTTTTCAAGTTTTGGAAAATTATCCCGTGCATGTTTGTATTCCCATGCAAATTTTTGACATTTTAATCCATTCAAATAGCTGTTTTGTGATAAAAAATCGTGAGTTCTCATAATACCTGTCTCCTTTTTTGTATTTTGCATTTTTTGCAAAAAATTTAATTTAATAATACTTTATAATGCATTTTGCGTGCCAAATATTATTTATTTTAAATTTAAGGAAGAAAGGTCGATGAATTTAGAAAAATGGTATCAGAAATTGATAGATGGTATTATTTTTTTAGACAGGATAACAGGATTTTCAGGATTAACAAGATTAATTTCATAAAAAAGCAGAATAATTAAAAATAATGGAGTTGTTCTTAATATGTCCACTATTTATGGCTAGTTTCAAATGAACTTTACACTTTCAATTAAAAATAGTCGAAAAAAA
>JAOZMT010000209.1:0-3309 GCA_029934175.1 Victivallales bacterium
TCATTAGGAATCCAACCTACTTTTGTATTTTTATAACCTGTTTTATTTTCATTTATCATATATTACCTTCCTTTGTGCGAATGCCATTCGCCTTTATTATTTATTTTGCATACTTCGCAAATTTATATATTTTATCCAATAATTTCCATTTCCGTGTCCTTCCGTGCTTTCCGTGGTCATGTTTTTTTGCATATATCGCAAATATATTATTCATTTTCGTGTCATTTCGTGTGTATTATTTTTTTGCAAATTTTATCGAAATCAGAATTTATTTGTTGCGTTTTATTAAATTTTTCATATTCTTGAAATGCTTTTTTATCAGCATTTTTTCTTGAGATAGATCCCAAATTTTCTAATATTTCATATTCATTAAACTCTAAGAATTTATTTACACTTTTAGAGAATTCCTCCATTGTGAATGTATTTCTTCTCTCAATAATATTTTCTATATAATCAAAAAATCCAGATATTGCTCGTTCAAGTTTTTTTATTTCTTTTTCCGATAGATAATTTTTTCCGATATTAGAATCTGACTTTAAAACTCTTCCCCTTGGAGAATGCTTATAACTCATCATTCCCATTCGTGATTTCTCTGCATTAGCATTTAGATAAACTATTTCAGCTGCTGTATGACCAGTTATTGCAAAATGAAATTTATCTTGAACATGAGCATAAAAAGTTTTAGTAGTTTGCGATTTTGGGTTATAATCAATACTACATTCAGCAAAGATGTCAGTTATTTGTGAATATATTCTTCGTTCACTAGAACGAATAGAACGAACTCGTTCTAGTAATTCAATAAAATAATCTTTCCCAAAATAACGACCATTTTTAAGTCGTTCATCATCCATGGTAAAACCTTTAATGATATATTCTTTTAAGAGTTTTGTTGCCCAGATACGAAATTGAGTTGCTTGTTGTGAGTTTACACGATAACCAACAGAAATGATTGTGTCAAGGTTATAAAATTTAACATCTCGTTTTACTTCTCTTTTACCTTCTATTTGAACTATTGGGAAATTCCCAATAGTTGAATTTTCATCAAGTTCATTGCTTTTATAAATGTTCTTTATATGTTCATTTACTGTAGTTACATCTACCCCAAAAAGTTCAGCTATTCGTTTTTGTGGTAACCAAATAGTTTCATTTTGTAAGAAAACTTCTACCTTTACATCTCCATTAGGTGATGTATAAAGTAAAAAGTCAGTCAATTCATCTTTAATAGTTAATCCATTTTTTATTTCATTATTCATTTATCATCTCCATTTTCATATTTTTCAGTTTTTTTAGTGGTTAATTTATTCATTAAATCAAATGATGTTTTATCGAATATTGAAAACCCAAACAATTTTTTACCTAAATCTTTTAATGATGCACCAATATGATAAATTTCATTATCATCTAAGATAAGAAATCTATCGTGAATATCTTTCATTATTTTAATTTTTATAGGTTGATATTGTGCGTTGTGTTTTTGTAAATCCAATTTCAACTCTTTAGAAATATATTGAGTATAAATAGTTACAGATACATTTTCACTTCGTTTTGAGAAAAGCGTAAGAACAGTATCATCAATATAATTATCAATAAGAACAATATTTTTTTGCGGTTTACGCACTAAATTGCTAATAAATCTATAAGCATCGAAAATTTGTCCAGCAAAAAAGATACCTTGCGTAGGTTGTTTATTCTTCTCTTCTAAAGCATCAAAAATCTTATCAAAACTTGCATCAACTTCTTTATTTTTATTGTTTTGAGTTATTTTAAATTCAATTTGTTTTTGTTCAATATCATCAATTTTTCTAAATAAAAACTCATTTTTGGTTATATTTTTTCTCATTTCAACAAAAGCACGCATAATTTTTATATTAACAGCAATGGCTTTATTACTTGTTAGAACACTTGATAAACTAGCTATTCCTTGTTCAGAGAAAACATAAGGATTTGTTCCACCTAAAATTTGTTTTGAAGGTATCGCATTTTGCGATACCATAAAATTTATTTCATCATTATTTAGCTGATACATGAAATCATTCGGGAATCGTTTTGGGTTCCGTTTAACCTGTTCTCTAAGCCGTCTTGTGTCAACTTCGTATAAGCTAGCTAAATCGTAATCAATCATAACTTGCAAACCACGAATACTATGGATTTTTGAGCGTAAATTGTCTTGATATATCATTAATTCGGATTCTTGTTCCTCTTCAAAAAGATAAGTTAAATCAATATCTTTTTTCAATATTTTGCTTGCTATTTCAACTCCATTTTTTGTAAAAACAAACGGCGATTTTCTTCGCCCACCATGCTCTAAACTTGAAGTCGCAAATTGCGACTTCAAGACAGATAACTCATCTTTTGTTAATTGAAATCTATTTTGAATCGTAAATTTTTCTATATTTCTTTTTACTTGCTCATTTAGTCTTTTTAGTTCCATATTAAAAAAATCAGCTAAATCGCTATCAATCATAACCTTTTCATTTCTAATCTCATATATTTTACTCATTTTTATCTCCAATTTAATTTATTTGCGTATCTCGCATTTTATATTTTCAATAAAAAATGTTTAAATGGAGGGAAGTAATCATTCCCTGTATTAATACATTTTACGCCATTAATTTCTTTGCCAATAACTCTTCTATGTGTATGACCACTTATTGCATAATCACATTTAACTTTATCTAACAACCAGGAGACTCCACTAAATGCGTCAAATGGCTGTGCAATACCATCTTGAAAATGCCCATTAATATCTTTTGCTGGGACTGTATGCGTGCATAATATTCCAATTTGATTATCATTTGGTTGGTTATTCATTATTTGTTCTACACATTTTTCACATTCATTTTTAGGATTAAAATTTCTAATAACTTTATCTAACCATTTTCCACCTGCGAAGTCTGCTAGATTTTGATTTGCGACAGATGCAGTTGTTCCATCATACCATAAAACATTACCGAAAAAACGAATGTTTTCAATATCATAATGTCCTATAATATCCAGATAATGAACATTCCATTTGCGTTCATAATCATCTTTATATTTTTTCAGAACATTTTCTATTGTATCATAAATAAACTCATGATTACCAAGAGTGCAGATAACAGGAATTCCTTGAAATAAATTATATAAATCTTCATAAGGATGAAAACCTGAATTATTTTCAAATATATCTCCAGTAATAACAACAACATTAGGATTGCTTTCTTCAATAAGTGAGCGAATCCATCTATCCTGCTCTTTCAATGCCAGAATATCAGTTGTTACTCTATGTAAATCTGCTAAACATAATATTTTCATTTAATTTCTGTTTCC
>JAOZMT010000209.1:3409-5100 GCA_029934175.1 Victivallales bacterium
GTTCCCAGAGTGGTTAAATAATTTAGCCGAGCAAAGCTCAGCGTTCCCAGAGTGGCTAATTATTTATTCCTAACTGCTCCAAATGTTGTTTCATTTCACTGCGAACATCGCTAAGTTCTTCCTCAATTTGTTCTATTTCACATTGAACTTTATCAATATCAATTTCAGCTTCTTCTTCAAAAGTATCAACGAAACGAGGAATATTAAGATTAAAATCGTTTTCTCTGATTTCTGCGATTTGTGCAAGATAAGAATATTTATCAATTGTTTCACGACTTTTATAAGTGTTAAGTATTCTTTCAATATCTATATCACGCAATTTGTTTTGATTTTTACCATCTGCAAAATCTTTACTTGCATCAATAAATAGAACTCCATCATCAGATTTTCTTCCTTTCTTAAAAATAAGAATAGCAACAGGAATACTAACACCATAAAAAAGATTAGATGCTAACCCAATAACAGTATCTAGTAAATTATCTGTTTCAATTAAATGTTGTCTGATTTTTCCTTCAGCACTACCTCTGAATAAAACTCCATGTGGAATAACTACGCCAACTCTTCCATTATCCTCTGTAATAGTTTCTATCATGTGAGAAATAAACGCATAATCACCTTTTGATTTAGGAGGAACTCCACGATAAAAACGATTATATGGGTCATCTCCTGCTGTGTCCGCACCCCATTTATCTAAAGAGAAAGGAGGATTAGCAACCACCACTTCAAATTTCATTAATTTATCATCTTCAATTAATTTAGGCGTGTTAATAGTATCACCCCATTCAATTTGAGCCCTGTCCATATTATGCAAGAACATATTCATTTTACATAACGCCCAAGTAGCACCAGTATTTTCTTGACCAAAAAGGGAAAAATTGTTATCAGAAACTTCATTTCCACACTTTATCAACAATGACCCCGAACCACAAGTTGGATCACATATTCTTTCTCCAGATGTAGGTGCTAAAATTTTTGCTAATAAAGTTGATACTTCTGGCGGAGTATAAAACTCACCAGCTTTTTTTCCTGCACCAGCCGCAAATTTACTAATTAGATATTCATACGCATTGCCGATAATATCAAGAGTTCCAATTCGTGAAGGTCTCAAGTCAAGTTTAGCATCATTAAAATCGTCTAATAAATTACGCAAGCGTTTATTTCTATCTTTTGTTTGACCTAGATTAGCTTCTGAATTGAAATCAATATTACGAAAAACTCCATCTAGTTTTTGTTTGTTTTCTTCTTCAATATATTCTAAAGCAATATTAATAATTTCGCCAATATTAGCCTCATCTCGTTGTTCATAGATATTAGTAAAGCAATATTCATGTTTAAGTTTAAATCGTTCACGGTTCATTCTTCGCATAATTAATTCTTCATTATCTCCAAGTTCATTTTTTAATGTTTTATAATGATCTTGCCAAACATCTGAAATATATTTTAAAAACAACATAACTAAAATATAATTTTTATAATCAGCAGCATCAACCGCCCCTCTGAAAGTATCACACGCTTTCCATAAAATCCTATTAATTTCTTCTTGACTAACTTTTTCCATCTTTAAATTCTCCTTTTTTTTGTTGACCACGGAATACACGAAATTCCACGGAAGTTTATATTTTTATTTTTTTAAAACACATTTTTATCTCTTCTTTATTAACAGCTTACTATATCCGTAAATAAGCTTTTTT
>JAOZMT010000210.1 GCA_029934175.1 Victivallales bacterium
CACCGAGACGGTGGCGCTACGGTTTTGTGCTTTGCACTATGAATTGATTAAATCAACAGCCCCTGAAAGCGGAACTCCGACAGTTTTTTTGACTTTTCTAGCTCAAAGTGTAAAGACCTTATTGAAACTAGCCTAAATAATAATAAAATTTTATAATAAATAAAAACCGTCACAACTGTTTTTAAAGAGGATAGGATTTATTCCTAAACAAGTGATGATTTTTCCCAGTATCTAAGCATTATGCCAATGAGATGAGCGGCGATCCGAGTAAATCGAAGAAGTTGCATAAACCGCAAATTAAAAAAAATATAAAATTATCAATTCATAGAAAACCTGTTATCCTATTAAAAAATAGGTTGCATAATTCGCAAAGAGAAGTATATTATAAATATAAATATTGCTATGTGAATAGAGAAAGTTATTATAGTTAGAATAAAAAAGGAGTATTATGAAAAAGTTTATTACAATAGTTGCGTTGGTTTGTAGTGTTGCGATTTATGCAAATATATTAGAGGAGTATGAAAAAGATTTTAAGTTTCTAACGGATAAGTATGAAGTTACATTATCAATGGATGATTCCTTAAGACCATTTGATGTTTATATGGATAAATTTGTTAAATTGGTTCAAAAATCTAAACAAATGCAGAATAAGATAAATTTTGAAAAGATAAAAAATATAGAACTAGAAGATTTCACGAAAAAGATGTATGAAGAATTTAAAAGATCTAGAAAAATTGAAGAAGAAGGCTCATGGCATAAAAAGAATAAAAATCGTATTACCTGGAATATGAATTTTTATAGGAACAAGATTGAAGAATATTTAGAGGAGTTAAATGATTGTGGTTTTCCTGATAAAATTGATTGGGAAGATAAAAAAGCTTATAGATTTAAGTATTTTCAAGAATTACATAAAAAAGCAATAAAGCAATCAGATAAAACATTAGAACTTTTACATAAGGCGGTAAAAGAAAAAAATTATAGGAAAAGAAGTAAAAAAATAGTAGAACGAGAAGTTTATAAAGATTGCGGTGAGAATTTAGTAGAATTAGTAAAGATAGCACGCATTCTTCAAAATAAAATAGATGCTGAAAAGATAGAAGGAATAGATTTACATAATGAAATTCTAGTTATAAGAAGAATTTTCAAGGATTTTGTTTCAATCGTGGAGGACGAGGCTAGGGATCAAGAATATGCTAAAGCAAAGGCTAAAAAATTAAAGAAAAAGAATGCAAAAAAGAAAGAAATAAAACATATTAAACTTCAAGAGTTGGATTATGCAAAGGAATTACTCGCAGAATATATAAAACAACTCAAGGAACTTAATTTTGAATTTATCAATGAAAATTTATTAAAAGACAAAGGAAAAAGCATATCTAAAAATGGGATTGATACTGGAGATGCACAGATAGATTTGTCATCAAGAGATGAAATGCTCAATAAATTACGGGAAATAAGAAATGAATTAATAGCATCATCGGCTATCACTATGGGGGCAGACAATGATTTAACTACAAGTTATCTAAATACTTTGACTTCTCCTGAAAAGAAAAAATATAATCAAATTCTTAACAAATACTCTAAAAGGTATGACGGTAAAATGGCGAAATTTAGAGCAATTAAAGAACTGCATACAATTCTCAAAAGGATAAAAAACAAATATTATACAGTAAAAGACTTAGAGGAGGTTTTTAATAAACAAGAAGAACCAAAGGAAGAGGAGGGCAATACAAAAATAATTTTTACGGGAAATAAAAACAGTGATATTAAACTTTTAAATATTATAGCAAAAAAGTCTAAAGAGCAAGGGCAAGCGGTTTGGATGGCTATATCAAAACTAGAAAAATCTTATGGCACTGAAAAAACTTTTGACATGATAAAGTTCAAAGAGCCTGAAGCTGTAATAGGGATGGCAGAAAATTTAGATACAAGTTCTACTTATAGAAAAAATAAAGTTATTAAAAGAACTAACGGATTACCAAATATAAAGGATGCGTTGCTGTTGTTTGAAACAGATGGTTTATCTCCAAGAAAAAAGGCTTTAGCTCTTTTAGATGGAAATAAACTAAAGGAAGGGGTAAGTTCTTATGAGTTTGAAATGTCTCCTAACGGACCTTGTGAAAATTTATCTCTTAAGGGAAAAGGTAATTTTGTGAGATATTTTCCAGCTCCATATCCTACCGCTTCTTCAATAATGAAGTGTAAATTAACATTAAATATCACAGACAATAGTCCATCTCAAAATATTGATGATATTGCAAAATTCATAGAATTAGGGAATAAAATGTCAATGTTTGTGATACAAAAACAATTGCCAAGAAAAATTATAGATACTATCAAAATATTGGAAAAAGATTCTTTTTCTGATACTCAACAAATATCAAAAATAGATGATTTTGAAATTAAATTTAGTTGGGGAGAGCTTACAATAACATCTTTAAAAGAAGTGAATGGCTTCAAATGTCAATAGAAAAATGCAGACATATCCTATAAATTTAATATTAAAAAACAAAAAATGTTTAATTGTTGGTGGCGGAAAAGTTGCTTTTCGAAAATTAGAGAAACTAGCAAAGATTCAGTCAAATATTGTTCTTGTTGCACCCAAAATCAATAAGGCAATTGAAGACTTAACTCAGAAATATGAAAATATAACAGTTTTTAAAGAAGATTATTCTGATAAATTTTTAGATGGAACTTTTCTAGCTTTTTTAACATCAGACGATCGTGCTTTAAATAAAAAAATTATGTCTAAGTGCAAAGAGTGCAATATATTAACCTGTGCTGTTGATGACAATTGGCCAAATAATGATTTTATTACGCCTGCAAGTTTTGTAAAAGATGATATTAACATTGCAATTTCATCTCAAGGGAAAGCTTGTCGTAGAACAAGAATGATTAGAGAAAGTCTATCTCGGCATATAGATATGCTAAGTGGCGGAGAATTAATTATTTTAGGGACAGACCATAATTTTTTAAATATAGATATGAGAGAGCCATTGCACCTTGTTGGAGATAAATTATTGAAAGTTGCAGATATGTTATTACATATTTGGGGAATACATGAGTTTATGATATTAAACACTTGTAATCGTATTGACCTAATTGCTATTATCCATAATACTGAAGGTGTAATGAATGCAATAAAAATGATGTTTGGATTCAATAAACTTTCTAACAATGATTATTATTTAAAAATAGGGCAAGATGCCGTTAAACAGTTAGCATTCACTGCAGCTGGTTTAATGTCACAAACTCCCGGTGAAAAACACATAACTGCTCAAGTAAAAGATGCTATTAATTTTGCAAAAGAAAATAATTGGGCTGGAGCAATGTTACAACAATGGATAGACTCAACTTTGCATTTAGCAAAACATATCCGACATGATACAGAACCACTATTTCACCATGTTGAAATTGAACAATTGACGGTTAAATATATAAAAAATGAATGTAAATTAGACAATCTAATAGTATTAATCATTGGAACAGGAGAAATAGGGCGTAGTCTTCTTGATAATCTTATAAAAGAAAATATAAAAATTATTTGGTGTTATCATAAAAATTATCCTAAAATTTCTGAGAAACATAAAGATAAAGTTGAAGTTATCAATTTAAATGAAATAAGGAATTATTTGACTGAGTCTGATATTGTTATATCTGCGACTAGTGCAAATCAGCCTATTTTACATACAGGACATGCACCATTTTTAGATACTTTTAAGGATATTTTAATGGTTGACCTAGCTATTCCAAGAAATATATCTCCAGAAATATCAAGCGTGATGTCAAATGTGAAAATTATTGACTTAGATGATTTAAAGCATTGGCATAGACGAGAAAATTGTAATATGTCAGAAGTTTATGGTATTAGTTCAAAAATTGTGGAAGAACATAAGGATATGTATGATAAAATTATTTATGCATTACAAGGCGAGAATAAATCATCTCATTAAGAATTGATAATACAGTAAAAATAAATTTTTTCCATATATCATCCAAATGATAGTCCCAATTGCTAAGAAAGGTCCAAATGGGATATATCTACCATTTTCTTTGCCTTTACATAATATCATCCCTAGTCCAATTATTGAGCCTAAGATTGAACCAAATAAAACTGTAGCAAAACATGCTTGCCAACCTAAACATGCACCAATAGCTGCAATATACTTAACATCGCCTAATCCTAAAGCATCTTTCTTAAATATCCATTTGCCTAGAAGTGAAAATATTAGCAAACATCCGCCACCTATCAAAAGCCCTGCAAAAGAAAAACACAATCCTTGATACCACAGTGTTTGACCATGAATTATAGGAAATATAGTTGAAAAAATAAGCCCTAAAATAGCAACAGAGTATGTTGTTTCATTTGGAATAATTCGACAGTCATAGTCAATAAATGATGTTGTAACTGTGAATGCAAGAACTATAAAATATGGTATTATCATTTCTATTGGTTGATGATGCATAAAAACTTTAAACCATATTAAACTAAATAAAATAGCTGTAATAAGCTCCACCATGAAATATCTATATGAAATAGGCGTTCTACATTTTCTGCATTTTCCATTTAATAAAGTCCAACTGAGCAATGGGATATTATCATACCAAGCAATAGAATAATCACATTTTGGGCAATGAGATGGTGTAGTTACAACAGTTTCACCTCGTGGAATTCTATAAATACATACATTTAGAAAGCTTCCAATACAAGCTCCAAAAAGAAAGACTACAACCTGCCAAAAAGGCATCATTTCAGGCGATAAAAGCTCTCTTTTCATTGTAAATTAGTAATTTTTTCCTGCTGGCATAACATTCTCACTATCAAAAGCATGACATGGAGTAACTCCATATACCATATTACATTTTGGGCATTTTGCCTCAAAAGTTGTCATTTCAAATACGACTTCACACTCAGAACAAGTAATATCAAAAGGCATAGGTATTAACTGTTCATTAAATCCCATAGTTCTAATTTTATCTACAACTTGCATACCATTTTCAAAACTTCCAGCACATCCATCATGCATAATATTCTCCTTTTTTATAATTTATACTGCAAACGGCTGAAAAATAAACTTCCTGAAAACGCAAACAACAGCTC
>JAOZMT010000211.1 GCA_029934175.1 Victivallales bacterium
AGCTGTTAGCTGTTAGCTGTTAGCTGTTAGCTGTTAGCTGTTAGCTGTTAGCTGTCAGCTGTTAGCTGTTAGCTGTTTTAAATCTTTTTTATAATATTCTAATTCAAAAATTAATTTAATACTATCTTCTTTATTTTCAATTTTTTCTAAATCTAAAGCTTTTTGAGCAATAATATTCAACCCCAAATTTAAAGCCGCTCCTCTAATAGAATGTGCGATAAATGCAATTTCTTCATAATTATTTGTTCTTTCAGCAGCGAGTATTTCTTCTATTTGTTTTTGATATGTAATTTCAAACCTGTTCATTGCTGCTTCTAACAAATCACTCTTCCAAATTAATTTTGATAATGCTAACTCTTCATCAAAAAAGAGAGGCTGTTGCTTATCTTTATTTAAAAATTTTGTATTATCTATTTGCAAATATTTTAATATTGTTTTCAATAATTTATTTTGGTCAATAGGTTTTGTTGTATAATCTGTCATTCCAGCATCTAAACATTTTTGTCTATCTCCTTCCATTGCATTTGCAGTAAGGGCTATAATTGGTAAATTTGCGAACTGTGCAGTTTTTCTTATTTTTTTACTAGCATCATATCCTGATAAGATTGGCATTTGACAATCCATTAAGATTAAATCAATATGAGGATTATTTTTTAGACTTTCTATAGCCTCTTCTCCATTTTCAACTGTTATTATTTCTTTCGTTCCCCAATTTTGTAAAATTTCTGAGATAATCATCATATTTATATCGTTATCTTCTGCTACAAGAATTGTCTTATTATTCAAGATATTTTTAGAATTTAAGACAATGCTTTCTTTATAATTCACTCTTTTTAGGATTTCAGTTGCTCCTTCTGACGACTCTTCAAAAGGAATAATAACTGTAAATTCACTTCCTTTATTGAATTCACTCGAAATAGTAATTGTTCCGCCCATTAACTCAACAAATTGCTTGCATATAGTTAATCCAAGACCAGTTCCACCGTATTCGCGTGTCGTTGAATTGTCGGCTTGATTAAATGATTCAAATAATAAATTAATTTTTTCTTTAGGTATTCCTATCCCCGAATCTTTTACAATAAATTTAATATAATATTTCTCCGCTTCAAACTTATCTAAACTTATATTTAATTCAACTGAACCTTTATGTGTAAATTTAAAAGCGTTACTTAAAAGATTTGTCAATACTTGTTGTATTTTCTGATAGTCTCCATTAATCAACAACTCTTTTTTACAATTATTTAAAATATTAAAATCAACTTCCAAATTTTTAGAGTAAGAGCTAAATGTATTATTTACTTCATATAACATATCATTTAAATCGAAATTAACATATTCCATTACCACTTTACCTGCTTCTATTTTTGATACATCTAAAATATCACTAATAATCTGCAATAACGAAACAGATGATGTTGAAATTGATTTAACAAATTTATCTTGCTTTTCATTTAGCTCTGTTAATTGCAATAAATCATTAGTTCCAATAATTCCATTCAAAGGCGTTCTTATTTCATGAGACATATTTGCCAGGAACTCACTTTTTGCTTTACTTAACTTTAATGCTTCCAATGTCGTATCTTTCAATTTTTTTGTGCGTTCCTCGATTTTATATTCAAGTTCATTATTTAATGTTTCAAATTTATCATTTTTGTCTTTTATATTATCTAACATTGCATTAAATCTATCGACTAAAGTTCCTATCTCATCATTCCCATATTTTTTTCCTCTGATAGAATAATCTTGCTGCTTTTCAATATCATCCATTGCATCAATTAAACAAAACATTGGATTAATAAGTATTTTTTTGAATATAAATGAGACTATCCAAATAAGCAAAAAGGAAAAAATAAGTAGAAAAATTGCACATATCGCATACTGTTGCTTTCTCTTTGCTAAAAATTCTGCATGCTTCGCAATTGATAAATATCCTATAGTCTTTCCGTGCAATAATATTGGCTTACACTTTTTTAATATATTATTTTCAATACAAATTTTGCCGCAAGTTAACCTTGACTTACAATCTTTAAAATAATTATCTTTTTTATTATAAGAAAGAAACTCTTTTTTCTGAACATTTAACAATTCGATACTTAAAATAGATTTATCTGTAGTTATTAAATCTATTATTTCTTGAGCTTCTCCTTTATCTTTAAATTCTAATGAAAGACTAAAACTCGCCGATTGCATATCAAAAAATATATTAAATTCTTTCTTTATTATCTCTTTAATCGTATAATTGTCATATATTGCAAGAGCAATTATAACTAAAAATAAAGCTACAAATGACGAGAGAATAGTTGCTCCCAAAATTTTATACTTTATTGACATATCTCTAATCTTTTTCATCTTTTATTCCTTCTTTTATTATCTTTTTTGCATATCTCGCAAGTTTTGGACTTATTTTAATATTTGCACAATTCGCAACTTTATAATTAAGTTGAAATCTATATTTGTCTTTAAAAATTACAAACCCTATCATTCCGCCTTTATCAATAAAGTATTCTCCAGTTCCTATTAATAAAGTATGTGGTTTCAATAATTTTGTCAAATTTTCTGCGGTGTGTGCAACATAAAGAATATGCGAAAACTGGACATCTTCAATAGTTTTATATCTCTGAATAAAAACCTTTCGCCCTTTGATAGTTTTTCCCTTATAAAATTTTTCTAAACTTGTGCCAAAAGGATCTTTCCCTAAAACTGCAAATATAAAAGGTGAATCTTTAGTTTTGAATTTATAATCTGTCCAAGTAATATAATGTTCGGATAATTTGTGAAAAATCTTTAATTGATGCAAGTTTTCAGCGTTTTGCGTGTCTAACCCTTTCACTGAAAATGAAATAAAAAACATAAAAACAAATAATATTTTTATAAAAGAAGTCATTTATTAAAATGTATATTCCATCATTAAAAAGAAAGAACGAGGTGTTTCTGTTGATTGAATAGAAAGGTATGTTGAGCGATATTCAGGGTGTGAACTATCCAATAAATTTTTACCAACAAGAGAAATTGTCATATTTTCAGTAGGTTTCCAAGCAATTCTAGCATCCATTGCGATATATGCAGGAATATTCCAAGTATATGTTTTAGCATCATTTCTACGACCTTCTACTTCACTAACATACCTTAAACCTAAGTCTAATTCAAAATCATAAGGCAAATCCATAAAAGATTGTAAAAAAGCTTGATTCGTTGGTGTTTCTGTCTCTGGTGTTTCTTCTGCTGCAAAATAAAAGTTTTTATCTTGAAACTTTGCACTCATATACAAATAACTATAACCAGCTTGTAATTGCCACCAATCATAAATTTTATATTTCGATGATAATTCTAAGCCATAAGTTGTTACATCCATATCATTACCACAATAAATTTTTGTGCTAGTCGGCGAATCCATATTTGTTGTTCTCTGATTATTATATTCATTATAAAAAAGAGCTAAATCTACATATAAGGCATCTGAAAGTTGATGTCTGTAGCCCATTTCATAAACCATAGCGTCTTCACTTTTGTATTCATTAGTTGTATTCCAAGTAAGATGTGGAGGAGCAGGAAGTCCAGCTTCTGGATTTGCATTAGCTTCACTTGCCAATAAACCGCCACCTCTCTCAACAACAGATGGAGTTCGAACAGCTCTTGCAGCAGAAAGCCAAAATGCACTATGCTCTGTTGGAGTTAAAGTAAATCTTGCACTTGGCTGAAATTCAAAACCAGTGTAATCATTTCGTTCAATTTTTGTTCCTATTGTAAAAGTCAGTAAGTCTTCTATTAGCGTTATTTCATTTTGAATAAAACAACTAAGTAAGTCAAGAGAACCATCACTATCTTTAAAACTTATATATTTGCCACCTTCAAGATCGTAGAAAAGTTTTCTGTATCCTAACCCCCATATTAAATTATAATTTTCCATTATTTCAAAATTATGCTGAAAGTCTAAGTCAAAAGTATTAAATTCTGAAATATAGTCAAAATTTTCAAACTTTTTATAATCATAATAACCTTGAAGCGTAAAACTAGATGTGTCAGATATTTCATGCTCCCATTTGCTTAAAAGATGTAAGCCTTTTGTTTTTCTTTCTTCTTTTTCATATTTGTGGAAAAATTCTGGTTTTACAGTAACAGGGAAAGTGTCCCAGTTTAATCTAAAAGACTCAATTCGTCTTATATTATTCGATTGTGATTGATACATTTTAAAATCGAGAATTATATCATCATCAGGCGTTGGAGATGTATCAATGCGTGTGCCTAACTGCCACGATTTATGATTGTCATCTGTTTGAAATCCTTGATATGGCTCCATTTCATCGTTATTAAAATACTTAAGATAGCCTCTATAATATGAACTACCGCCTATTTGGTCACCGTATCTAATCCCTCCAAATTCTTTATCATAAGTTCCTACTCCAGCATAGATTAAGCCACCTTGTGTATCTTGTGCTTTTTTTGTAATAACATTTATAATACCATTTACAGCATTAGCACCCCATAAAGATGAACCTGGTCCACGAATTATTTCAATTCTATCAACATCTTGTAACATAACGCTTTCATGCTCCCAATAAACACCAGCAAAAACAGGTGTGTAAATACTACGACCATCAATCATTACAAGTAATTTGTTTGCATATTTACCAGCAAAGCCACGAGAAGAAATAGACCAACTGTTTCCCGAGATTTTAGCAACATTAAGACCTGGCACATATCGCAAGGCTTCAGGAATACTTCTTGCCCCTGAACGACGAATATCTTCATTTGTCAATACAAAAACCGCTGCCGAAGATTTTAAGACAGATTGTGGTTTTCTTGCTAGAGTGGTAATAGTCATATCCATCAAGCTCTCCAAACCAAAATCATTGTCTGCCTGTTCTACTTGAACTTCATCTGCAAATATTATGTTCGTTATAAACAAAAATATAACCATAAAAAATAAAAATTTTCTCACTAAACTATCTCCTTTTTAATACATATAAATTTAATAACTAAAACTATATCATATTATTAATAATTTTCAACTAAAAAACTCATTTTTTATAATATATTTGACCAATTTCAGATTACAAAAAAA
>JAOZMT010000212.1 GCA_029934175.1 Victivallales bacterium
ACGGCTCATGTGCTTAGAGTCTCATATTTAACTACAAAAAAATCAAAGTTTTATGAAAAAAGATAGTAAAGATGTAATTGGAAAATTTTATGAAAAATATTTTATAGAGTTACAGAACTCACATTAAGACGAAAAAATGGTACATTGAAAACACGCACCGTATGTTAAGTTTAACATAAAATGAGGTCTGAGAGTTAATGAAATTATAAATTTTAATTAGATTTGTTTTAGTTATTAAAAAATCCTGAAAATCTTGTTATCCTGTCTAAAGAATGACTGGACGGAGTTAGGAACAACTCCCCTTTTTTTTGTGGCTGATATTGAGCTCATGAGAAGAATAAAATAAAATAAAATATTTTTTTTAATAAAAATACTTTACTTTACGAAAATGTATGCTATATTAAAAAGGTATAAATTATATTTAATAATTATATTAACAAATAAAAGGAGTTTTCAATGATTGAAACTAAAAATCAAAAAGTTCTTGATTGGGTAAAAGAAATCGAGACAATGTGTACACCAGACCAAGTTGTATGGTGCGATGGAAGTAAAAATGAATATGACAGATTAATGCAACAAATGGTTGATGCTGGAATGGCTAAAAAATTAGACGAAAAAAAGCGTCCTAATTGTTTTGCTTTTAATTCAGATCCATCTGATGTGGCTCGTGTTGAAGGAAGAACTTATATCGCATCTGTCAAAGAAGAAGATGCTGGTCCTACAAACAACTGGACTGAGCCTGAAGCTTTAAAAGCTACTATGAGAGAATTGTATAAAGGTTGTATGAAAGGTAGAACAATGTATGTTATTCCTTTTTCAATGGGGCCTATGGGTTCTGATATTGCTAAAATTGGTGTAGAAATAACTGATTCTCCTTATGTTGTAGTTAATATGCACATTATGGCTCGTGTTTCTGATAAAGTTTGGGATATCTTAGGCGATGGCGACTTTATTCCTTGTTTACATACAGTTGGAGCTCCTTTAGCTGAAGGACAAAAAGATGTTCCTTGGCCTTGTGCTCCTGTTGAGAAAAAATATATCGCTCATTTCCCAGAAGAAAACCTAATTTGGTCTTTCGGTTCAGGTTATGGAGGAAATGCTCTTTTAGGTAAAAAATGTCTAGCTCTTCGTATTGCTTCAAATATGGCTCGTAACGAAGGTTGGATGGCTGAACACATGTTAATCTTGCGTTTTACTAACGAAGAAACTGGTAAAAAATATCATATCGCTGCTGCATTCCCATCTGCTTGTGGAAAAACAAATCTAGCTATGCTTCAATCTACAATTCCTGGATGGAAAGTAGAAACTATTGGTGATGATATTGCATGGTTAAAACCTGGTAAAGATGGTAAATTATATGCTATTAACCCTGAAGCTGGATTCTTTGGTGTTGCTCCGGGAACAGCTGAATATTCAAATCCTATGGCTTTAGCTTCTATTAAAGAAAATGCTATCTTTACTAATTGTGTTGTTACTGATGACAATGATATTTGGTGGGAAGATATGGGTGTTGATTGCACTGGTGGAACTGACTGGAAAGGTAATGCTTGGAAACCTGGAATGAAAGATGCTGATGGAAAAGAAATTAAAGGCGCTCATCCAAATTCTCGTTTTACGGCACCTGCTGCTCAATGTCCTGTAATCTGTGAAGATTGGGAAGATCCTGCTGGAGTTCCTATTGATATTTTCTGTTTCGGTGGTCGTAGAACAACTACAATGCCTTTAGTTCACGAAGCATTTGATTTTAATCATGGTGTTTATATGGGAGCTACTGCTGCTTCAGAACCTACTGCTGCTGCATTAGATGTAACTGGACTTCGCTTTGACCCATTTGCAATGAAACCTTTTATTGGTTATCATGCTGGTGATTATATGCAACATTGGTTTAATATGGGAGAAAAATTAGGTGCTAATGCTCCAAGATGTTTCTATGTTAACTGGTTCCGTAAAACTGATGATGGAAAATGGTTATGGCCTGGATTCGGAGATAACTCACGCGTTTTAAAATGGATGTGTGATCGTATCGAAGGTTTAGTTGAAGCAGTTGAAACGCCAATTGGTTTAATGCCGAAAAAAGGTGACTTGACTTTAGAAGGTCTTGATGTATCTGATGCTGACTGGGATGAATTAATGAAAGTTGATACTGAATTATTCAAGACTACTGTTTCCGATGTTGAAGGGTATTTAGCAACTATTGGTGATAAATTACCTAAACAAATGACTGAACAAGTTGAAAAAATAAAAGCTAGATTAGGCTAATAATTTTAGATAAAGTCGATTTAAAAGCACCTCAGCAATGAGGTGCTTTTTTTATTTATATCAAATGAGGATAATATGCATAAAAAACTTGAAAGTTTAAAGAACGATAAAGTGAAGTCTATTTATAAATTGAGAAATAGAAGAAATAGAGACAATCTTCAACTTACAATTTTAGAAGGTTATCGTGAATTGTCTAGAGCTTTGGATTTCGGATTGAATATAAAAGAAGTTTTTTATTCTCAAGACCTTTTCTTAGGAGCAAATGAATTTGAACTTATAAATAAACTGGAGGTTGCAGGTGCGATTATTTATAATGTCACCGAGCAGATTTTAAGAAAAATATCATACAGAGAGCGACCAGAAGGGTTAATCGCTGTTGCAGAAATGCAAAATCATTCTTTAGATAATTTCCCCGTTGTAGAAAATGGTTTGTATGTTGTTGCAGAAACTATAGAGAAACCTGGTAATTTAGGCTCAATTTTAAGATCAGCAGATGCGGTTTGTGCAGATGGTGTTATAATTTGCGATAAATGCACCGATTTATATAATCCAAATGTAATTAGAGCAAGCACAGGGGCTATTTTTACTGTTCCTATAGCAGAAACAACATCGCAAGATGCTTTTGCTTGGCTTAAAAAATATAATATTAAAACTCTTGCTGCAACACCTCATTCAGATATAATTTACAGCGAACAGGACCTGAAGGAAGGATTTGCTATTATTGTTGGAGCTGAACAGTTTGGTTTGAGCGACTTTTGGATGGACAACTCAGATATAAAAGTGAAAATTCCAATGTTAGGAAAAATAGATTCTTTAAATGTTGCTACTGCTGCAACTATTCTTCTATATGAAGGGGTAAGGCAGCGAAATTTTGTAAAATGATACCTATTTTAATAAAAATATTGAAAAAAAATAGAAAAAAATTTGATAAATTGATACTTTGGGTATAAATTAAACAAAATTTTAAAAATTTAAATTAAAAATAAGGAGGCAGAAAATGTCAAAAATTGTTAATATCTTCGTATTAGTCTTAACTATTGTATCAATAGTTCTAGCATTTAAACTTTACGAAAAGCGTGAGGAATTAGTTGATCGTGGTGATAAAATGGGTGATACTATTAATCAAGTTGCAGCTAATCTTGATGAAGCGAGTGGCACAAAACTTCAATCAGTTTTAACAAAAGATGCTTTAGGGCATAAGCAGTTCAAAAACTTGGATAAATTACTTCCTCAATTAGCAGAGCAATCAAAAAATATTGCTACTCAAAAGAATTCGTTAGCTGATACAATGAATTCGTTGGCTTCTACTTTAGAAATAGAAGGTATTTCTGATGCTGATTTAAAAGATGCTATAAAATATCAAACTGTTGCTAAAGATTTATCTGATAAAGTTGCAAAAGTACAAGCTAGAAATGAAAATATTCTAGACAAAATCGTTGTAATGGGAGATGTTGTAGGAGTTCCTCTTGATAAAGCAACTCTAAAGGATGTTGATAAAGCAGCTGGAGAAGTTGATAAATTAAACAACAAAGTTGTTGCTATCAAAGAAAAATCTGATAAGCTTATTGCAGGAATTGGAGCAATTGCTAAAACTTTAGAATTATCAGAACCTTCATTGTCTGGTGATGATTATGATTCTTCATTAGCAAGCACAACATCAGCTGTTGTTGAGTTTAAAGGAAAGTATGACACTACTGTTGTAAATTTAGCTAAATCTGAAGAAAATGCTAAAGGTTTACAAGAAGATCTTAATGTAGCAAAAACTGAAAGAGATAAAGCTACTGCTGAATCTCAAAAAAGATTAGTTGAAATTAATAAATTAAGAAAACTTATATCTAATAACACTGGTATTGAAATTACACCACTTGAGCAAAATAATATTGCTAGATTAAGATATGTTCAAGGAGAAGTTAAAAGTATAGATTCTAAATTAGGGTTTGTAGTTGTATCTGTTGGTAAATATACTAAAGCTGTTCAAAAAATTGGGAAAGCTAAAAATGTTTTAAATGCAGATATTCCAAATAACTGTAAATTAACAGTAGCTCGTTCTACTAAACAAGGAATTCAATTTGTTGCAGAGTTAGATGTTTTTAAAGTTTATGATGAGTGTGCAGCAGCTAATATATGTGAAACTCCAAAAGCTGGAGATGTTCAAATTGGTGATATTGTATTTTTTGGAAGAGAAGAATTAGCAAAATTAACTTCACCTGCAGAAGAAACAGAATAAATTAAAACAATAAGGAGATTATCATGGCAAAAGTATTAATAATATTATGTGCAGTTGTAGCTATCGCAACTATTGTCTTTCAAGTTTTAGAAATGAATCATTATTCTTAATCGAATATTAAATTAATACAAAGACTACTTCTTTATTGAAGTAGTCTTTTTTTTTACAATGTACATATATATATTAATTATACTTATTATCGTTTCTGGATGTTCTAGTTCTCTCGAAAAAGATGGAGTTAGTAACCAGCCTTTTAATACACCTTCAGATTGGGAAGAAAACAACTAAATTCTTTTTGTATTGAATAAAGATTGATAAGAATAAGATTTTTTCCTGTTATTTACTCGGCTAGTTTCAGATTATACTTAAAAACTTCGTTACACTTTAAACAAGGAAGTCAAAGTGTCGGAGTTCCGCTTTCGGGGCTGTAGATTTAATCAACTCATAGTGCTAAGCACAAAACCGTAGCGCCATCCGTCTCGGTGGCAGGATGTCAATATACTGGGAAAAATACCTAATTTAAGCTTTTGTTGTATCCTCTTTAAAAACAGTTGTGACGGCTTTT
>JAOZMT010000213.1 GCA_029934175.1 Victivallales bacterium
ACAATGAAATTAAATATTACGACTCATAAAAAAAACTCTTCCTAATTATTCTGCTCTTAATTATTCTGCTTAACAAGAAGAAATTTAATATCAAATTTTTTAAATAATCCTGTTCATCTTGAAAATCCTGTTATCCTGTCAAAACAATTGTTGGACGGCATTAAAAACAACGCCGATTATTAGACAAAACGAACCTCGGAATGTTAGTATTAAGATTGCTGGAACAAGCCTATTGTTCTATTATTTACTGATTCCAATTTGTTTTATGAATTTTTCTATATCTGAAAGTTTACCGTTATCTATAATACGGATGATTTCTGAACCTATTACAGCTATATCTACTTTTCCTGATAAATATTCGATATCTTCTTTGCTTTTTACCCCAAATCCTAAAGCTATTGGTAGATCTGTTGATTTATTGCATCGTTCAATATATTCATCTAAGTCTTGAGAAAATTCTGTATTCGCACCTGTAACCCCTTTTCGTGCTACAGAGTAAATAAAACCATCAGACTGTGCTTGAACAAATTTCATTCTATCATCTGTTGTAGATGGAGAAAAGATATAAATTGGAGCTAGGTTATTTTTTTTCATTAATGAAATATATTCTTCTCCTTCTTCAGGTGGAATGTCTGGGACTATCGCACCATATAATCCAATTTCTTTCATTTTAGAGATAAATGTTTTGAGTCCATATTTGAATAAAATATTGTAATAACTCATAAAGAGAAATGGAATATCATATTTTTGAGCAATATTTTCAGCGAACTCCATACATTCTTGAACTGTAATTCCATTTGCTAAAGCCTTTTGGTTTGCGTGAAGAATAACTGGTCCATCTGCCATTGGCTCTGAAAATGGAATCTGCAATTCAATAAGGTCAACTCCTGCTTTAACCATACTATCTATAATTTCATAAGATGTTTGAATATTTGGATAACCTATAACAATATGTGTCATAAGTAAAATATCTTTTTTTTGTCGCTTTTCATTTATATAATCTTTAAGCATTATACCCCTCCGCTTTGAATTTTATGAATTTTTCCCATTTTTCATCTTTAAAGGCATCTGCAATTGTAAAAATATCTTTATCTCCACGACCAGATTGATTTATAATAATAATTTCATCAGAGGACGAATTTTTAGCTTCCTTGAATGCTTGCCCAAAAGCATGAGCAGATTCCATTGCAGGAACAATACCTTCTTTTTTAACAGCTAATGATAAAGCTTCAATAGCTTCTTCATCATTAATCGCCTCAAATCTAACTCTACCTGTTTCACTTAAATTAGACAGGATAGGAGAGACTCCCACATAATCTAATCCAGCAGCAACACTATGAGTTTCATTCATTTGACCATCTGAATTTTGTAAAAAATATGTTTTATATCCTTGAGCAATACCAATCGAAGCATCATCAGAAGCAAGCCTAGCTGCGTGTTGTGCAGTTTCAATACCATTTCCACCAGCCTCAACTCCAACAAGTTCCACTTCTTTATCATCTAAAAAGCCACTAAAAATCCCCATAGCATTTGAACCACCACCAACGCAAGCAAAAACTTTAGTAGGAAGTTTATTTTCAAAATTGATAATTTGTTTATGAGTTTCTTTGCCAATTATAGATTGAAAAAATGTGACCATTTCAGGAAAAGGTGCAGGTCCACAAGCAGTGCCTAGAGCATAATGAGTATCATCCATATTTGCAACCCAGTCTCTAAAGGCTTCATTTATAGCATCTTTTAAAGTTCTGCTTCCTTCGCAAACAGGAACAACAGTAGCTCCTAGCTGCTCCATCCAAAAAACATTTGGTCGTTGACGCATAACATCAACTTCTCCCATATAAATAGTGCAATCTAAACCAAATTTTGCAGCCATTGTAGCAGTTGCAACTCCATGTTGTCCAGCTCCAGTTTCTGCAATTACACGAGTTTTACCCATTCTTTTAATTAATAACCCTTGTCCCATTACATTATTTAATTTATGAGAGCCTGTATGATTTAAATCTTCTCTTTTTATATAGATTTTAGCACCGTTAAAATGCTTCGTTAAGTTTTCTGCAAAGTATAGTGGTGTTGGACGACAAGAAAAAGTAGACATTAAGTTTTGATAATCTTCTTGAAATTGCTTGTCGTTTTTTATTTTATTAAACTCATCAATAAGTTCTTCAAATGTAGCAACTAAGATTTCTGGGATATAACAGCCACCAAATTTACCATAATATTTACCTTTTTGCATAATTTATAAAGCTCCGAATAACATACTTCCAAAAGTGGCAACAGGAGCTTGTTCACGATAATCTTCTACCGCCGCTTTTAATTCTCTCACTGTTTGCTGTATGTCATTATATAATGCTTCATCAGTTATAAATTTACCAATAGTTCCTTTCCCATTTTTCATATCTTCTGCGATGTGTGCAATATTTTCAGATGCTTTATTAATATTTTTCACCATACTTTTAGCGTCATTGTATAGAGTTGGGTCATTTATTAATTTATTAAGGCTACCATCGCTAGTTTTCATATCTTTAACATATAATTTAATTTCACTTGAACCTTGACGAACTTCTTCGGCGGCTTTAAGTAATTCGTCGTAAAGAGCAGAGTCATCAATTAACTTTGATAATGTTCCCTTGCTATTTTTCATTTTTTGCATATAATTAGTAAATTCTTCAGCACCAGCCTTTAATTCTTTTGCTCCTACTTGAACTTCTTTAGCACCAGCTTTTACTTCAACTGCTGCAGATTTTAAATCTTCAAAAAGAGTAGGATCGTTAATTAATTTATTTAAAGTTCCATCACTATCTTTAACTATTGTCATATACTCATTAAATGTCTTTGCTCCTGCATTAACTTCTTCAGCTGCACTTTTAATTGATGTTACTAATCCTCCAGCTTTTAAAGTTGATACAAATTCTGAAACTTCTTGGAATAAATCTGTAAAAGGCTCTCCTTTAAGTTTTTTTTCTACATCGACTTTCCCTGCATCTGGTGTTCCAATTTCTAGAACCAAAATTTGTCCACCAAAAAGTGATGATGTTTGCACTGAAATATTATAGTTTTTATAAAAAGGAATTTGCTTTTTTAATCTAATTTTAACTTCTACTTGTTGATAATCATCAGTTATTTCAACTTTTTTAACTCTACCAACTTGCATACCTCGCAAAAAAACCTTATCATTCTTGCGTAAACTCCCTACTTTTTCAAAATATATATCTTTATAATTTACATGCTCTTCATTTCCAAATCCTAAAAATGCAAATGCATCTTTATTAACAAAAATTGTAAAATAGCATAAAATCGCTACTGCTCCTATAAAAAATAGCCCCATAAAAAACTCTAATGATAAATTCTTCCCTTTGTTTTCTGACATTTTAATACTCCTTTATTATTTTAGATTGAAAATTGTCCGTAAGCTTTAGTGAAGGCTTGAACGGTTTTATTGTTTGTGTTTAAAAAATCTTTTGGCGTTGAAACCTCTATTATTTCCCCTTGGTTTATCATTGCAACTCTATCAGAGATTGTCAATGCTGTTTGCATATCATGTGTTACTACAACAGATGTTATGTTTAATTTTTCCTTTAAAGATAAGATTAACTCATCAATTTTTCTTGACATAATCGGATCAAGCCCAGAAGTTGGTTCATCATATAAAATAATATCTGGATTTGTCACAATAGCTCTTGCTAACCCAACTCTCTTTTTCATTCCCCCTGAAATTTCAGACGGCATTTTATATCGGTCATCAAGTAAACCTAACATATCTAATGCTTCATCGCTTTTTTCTGTAATCTCTTTGGCTGATAATTTTGTCTTTTCAATTAAAGGGAGTGCAACATTATCTTCTACTGTCATCCAGTTTAGTAATGCTCCTGATTGAAATAGCACACCGCAGTTTGCACGATATTTTTCTAATTTAAATTTAGATAATTTTGCAATATCCATATTATCAACTATTACTTTTCCACTTGTTGGGTTATGTAATCCAATAATATGTCTAAGTAAAACTGATTTCCCCGTTCCAGATGGTCCAACTAAAGCAAATAACTCTCCTTTCTTAATATGAAGATTTATATCCTTTAAGATGCGTTTACCGCCTAAATTTTTATTAACATTTTCAAATTTTATCATTTTTTCACCTAGTTATATATAAATCGTGTAATAATATAACCTGCAACTAAAATCATTAAAATTGATATAATTACAGATTTTCTAGTATTTTTTCCAACACCAGCAGCACCGTTTTTTGTTGCCATACCTTGATAACAGCTAACCCCTACTATAATAACAGAAAAAACTAAAGCCTTTTGAACTCCAACCCAAACATCACGCATTTTTAAATACTCAAAAGCATTATCAAAATACATTCCGTAAGATACATCTAGTTGAGACTCTGCTACAATTCCACCTCCAATAGTTCCTATTACACACGCATAAACTGTTAAAGCAGGACACATAAATAACATTGCAATAAGTCGTGGCATAACCAAAAAGCGAACAGGGTCAATAGACATAACATCGAGAGCCGCTAATTCTTCGGAAACAGACATTGTTCCAATTTGTGCAGTAATCGCAGCACCAACACTTGAAGCAAGAATCATAGCAGTCATAATTGGACCTAATTCTCTACATAGCGTTTGTAGGACTAAAGTTCCCACACGAGCTTCTTGTCCAAATTCTCGCAACTGAACTCCCGCTTGTAATGCAAGTATCATACCTGTAAATAAAACTGCAATTGATACAACTGCAAAACTTCCTATTCCAGCTAAATACATTTGCCTTCTTATTTCATCTCTACTTCTATAAGCAAATGGAATATAAAAAAATGCCATTAAGATAATTTCTAACCCTCTTCCAACATTTCTTGATTTACGAATAACCAATCGTCCTAATTTAACTATAAAATTTTTAGTCGGTTCATAATATTCCGTTTCGTATGGTATTATCATATACTTTTTCACCTTTTTTTATAATTTGTAATTTTTAATATATGCTTAATTTACACTGAAAAATGAAAAAATCAAGAAATAAATGAAAGTTTTTTCATTTTTC
>JAOZMT010000214.1 GCA_029934175.1 Victivallales bacterium
AGATGCCTGCGTTACTTTTTGCTTCGCAAGTTTTATTGCTTGTTTTCTCTAAAATTGAATCCCGAAATGTTAATTATAATAATTCTAAATCTAAATTGAAAGAAGATCTTTCTTTTTCGTTTGGACCTGCATTTTCATAATCATAAAAATTCGTTGCATTTTCAAAACTCGGCATTGATAATATTTCGTTTGGAAAAATATATGTTAAACCTGTTTTTTTATTATTGACAACATCAAATTTATTACCTTTTTTATCTGCAATAGTTCCTTCTGTTTGAATTTTTGCACGAGTCGCAAAAATTACAGGTCTACCATATCGATAAATTTCTATTGGCAAGTCTGATTTTTTAATTAAATCTTCAAAGGCTTCTTTTTCTAATTCAATCCATCCTTGAGCACGAATAACTTTATTATTTTTCAATTCTGCACAAGTCGCAGAGTTACACACTGGTAATGGATATGATGCGACTATTGAAATATCTTCATATTTTTTCAAAATATCAAGAGCATAAATAGATGTAATACGAAACCTTCTAGCTCCAGTTTCATAAGCTATTTTAATTGCAGTTTCTAATGTTTTTAATTTATCCTCTTGACAAAATGGAGGAATAATAGCTTCATTAGTCTTCTTTGAATAATTAAAAACAGGCTTTGCTATAATTGTTTCCTTTTGAAAACCTTTACGATTCGGTAAAACAGAAACAGTATTTTTTTCTTGATGATTTATTGCTCTGTTACCTCGTTTTTTATAATCTTTCACAAAATTCATTAATGCTATATCGTAAGGCTGTTTAAGAGTTAATATATCAACTTTATCATCAACAAATTCCCAAAACTCTCTTCTGCATTCTTTTAAGATTTTTGAATGCATAAAAAATTCACCATTTATCTTTGAAGTAACTTCTCCAGTTTTAAATTTATCATTTTTAACAATATTAAAAGCCTTGGAAATAGTAGAATCATTTAACGGATTTGAAATAGCTTGTTCAAGAACTATTTTTTTACTCCAAGTTAGATTATTTGCTAAATTAGAAGTTTTAACAGTTATTTGATTAATATAAACCTCTACTTCTAAATTGATTTTAGATTTTATTTCTGCGATTTGTGCAATTTCTTTATCAAAGTTCGGAGCACTTTCTCCTATTTTATAAATTTTACTAGCAAGATCAACGGCTTTATCACAATGTATTAAACCTTTTTCATCGCGTGCAATTGTTCGTGTAGAAGAACCTGTTTTTGACATTTTAGTTATTGTGATAGATGTGTTATCTTCTCCATTTTTTTGTTGGATTCGTATCTTATCGCCTAAATGAAGTCTTCTTGATGCAGCGATAACAAAGCCACCTTTAACACGCTTTTCAATATGACCACATAGCAAACCAGAAACACCTTGAGCATCTGATTTTACAACACTTTTTAAATTTTCTTCTGAGGTGAAACCATGATGCCATTTCCGACCTAATGATTTCATTAACATTGCCTTTGCTTCTTTTATAACTTTAGCATTGCAATCTTCTGTATCTAACATTAAGCGATATGCCGATACTGTGTTTTTAACATAATCGCCTTGTTTTAAACGACCTTCTATTTTTAGAGATGCAACACCCAATTCTTTAAGAAAAGGAATATTTTCAAGGGAATATAAATCATGGGTTGAAAAGAAAAAACCATTTCCATCATTTTTAGAAAAGAAGCGTCTTCTGCATGCCTGTTTACATTTGCCACGATTACCACTCCATCCACCCATCCAAGATGATAGTAAGCAAGTAGTTGACAAACTGCAACACAAAGCTCCATGAACAAATACTTCAAGTTCGCAATCTGTATTTTGTGAAATAGTGGTTAATTCATCATGTGTAACTTGTCTTTCTAAAATGACTCGTTCAATACCTAAACTTTGCACACTTCGCACACCAGCACTATTGTGAATTCCCATTTGAGTAGAAGCATGAATTTTTAATGTTGGAAAATATTTTTTTATAAGATGTAAAACCCCCAAATCTTGGACAATAATCGCATCAGGATTTAAAAATGCTAATTCTGCTAAAATCTCCATAACCTTAGGCAATTCTTGTTCTTTTATTAAAGTATTTAAAGTAATATAAACTTTTTTATTATTTTCCCTAGCATAGTTTATTAATCTTGATAAATCTATCATAGAAAAATTTTCAGTTCTTTCTCGTGCGTTAAATTTATTAAGACCTGCATAAACCGCATCTGCACCAAATTTAAAAGCAGTTATCCCACATGCTAAGTTACCCGCTGGAGCTAATAGTTCTGGTAATTTCTTTTTTATAATCATAATTTTTCCTTATTTTTTTAGTTTATTTTTATAATGTTCAATTGTTTCTATGTTCCTTAATAGTTCCAAAATTCCATTTCTCTTTCAATTATTTCTTTAATTTTATTTTTCATACGATATGAAAAATGCTTACTCTTTTTCATTTCTCTTAAATACGGTTCTGATATTTTAAAATCAGTAACATTCAGAAAATAAAATGCTTCATTATACCATTTCCTAGTTTGATGGTTAGATTTCGTGAGCATTAAATCATCAACAACAATTTTTAATAACCTTTCATCATTATGAAAAGCTCGTTTTAATTCATTAAACACCTCGCATTTAAATTCTATATCTTCCTTAGATTGGAGAGATTGTAAATTTTTAAAATAATTTAGAAGTAAAGTTTTAGCTTCCACATTATCAAAGGTCGCGTAATGTGTTAGATTGCGAACGCCTTGTAATTGATCACCTTTAAAATCACATTTTAATAATTCAGCATTTTTATCACAAGATGCATTTTTATTGATTTTAGGTGATTTATAACAATCAATAGCTAAAGCTAATTCAAGTGACTTTTTATCAGTTTTTCCTTCATCAATTGCTTTTTGTAAAAAAGAAAAATTATCATTAAATCCATTATTGTCATCAATCTCGATTCGTTCCATTTTCAGGAACTTATCGCAACTATTATCTGATGAATTTTTATATTTATTAAAAAGCGTTCTTACTTCTTTAATAACAATTCCATTACCGAAAATATCATCAAAATATTTCTCAAATATATCGTCATATTTTTCTAAACATACACCATTCTTGCAAGTATGATCAAATTCGTAACTCATAAAATGATTACAATTGCAACATATTTCATCTAACTCTTCTTTCATTTTTATATTCTCCTTTAATTATTTTAATAAATCTAATAAGTCTTCGGCAGACATTTTGCCTGTTACATCTGTTCCATCTAATAACGAATCTGCCAATGCTCTTTTCTTTTTGTGTAATGCTATTATTCGTTCTTCAACGGTGTTTTTTGTCACAAAACGATAAACCGTAACTGGTCGCTGTTGACCTATTCTGTGAGCTCTGTCAGATGCTTGGTCTTCAACTGCTGGATTCCACCATGGATCCATGTGAATAACAAAATCTGCAGCGGTTAAATTCAATCCTGTTCCTCCTGCTTTTAAACTTATTAGGAAAATATCGCCTTCGCCAGCTTGAAATTTATCAACTAAGTCTTGTCGTTTTTTAGTTGGTGTTGAACCATCTAAATATTGATATGATATTTTGCGTTCATCGCAAACTTTACGAATAATATCTAAATGTCCAGTAAATTGACTAAAAACTAATGCTTTATGTTTATTTTCTTTTAAATCTTCGACTATACGAATAAAGTTTTGTAACTTAGAACTTTCAATATTAACATCTTTTGAAACAAGAGAAGAATGACAACATGCTCTGCGTAGTTTTGTTAATTCTGCCAAAATTTGCAGATGAATTGCACCAGCTCCTTTTTCCTCTTTAAGATTTTCAATATTATCAACAGAATTTCTTCTCAATGCTTCATAAAAAGCTAATTCTTCTTCTGACATTTCAATTGATAAATTAATTTCCGTTTTCTCTGGTAAATCTTCAAGGACTTCTGTTTTTAATCGTCTTAAAATAAATGGTTTTATCATTTTCTTTAAAGCTTTTTTAGCTGATAAATCATCATCTTGTTCAATAGGTTTTGCGAACTTCGCAGCAAACTCAGATTGAGTTCCTAAAAATCCTGGGTTTAAAAATGTGAATAAAGTCCACAATTCAGAAAGATGATTTTCAACAGGCGTTCCAGTTGTGATTAACCTGAAATCAGATTGCAAATTAAATGCCGCCTGTGTTCTTTTAGCTTTAAAATTTTTGATAGATTGAGCTTCGTCAAGAACTGTTGTTGTCCAATTAATTTTAGAAATATTTTTTTCTTCAGACATTAACAAACCATAAGTGCAAAGAACTAAGTCAAACGGTTTTAAGTTTTTAAGATTTTCTTTTCTATCACCAGTTCCGAAAAACGATGTATTAAGCGTAGGAGCAAATTTTGCTGATTCCGCAATCCAATTAAGACAAACCGATGCAGGAGCAATAACTAACTGAGGTCCATTTTTTGCGCGTTCAAGAATAATAGCTAAAGCTTGAATAGTTTTTCCTAATCCCATATCATCTGCGAGACATGCACCTACTCCCCAATGCGAAAGTCGTGACAACCAATTAAATCCATCTAACTGATAAGGTCTAAGTTCTGCTTGCATTGTTGTTGGTAGGGCAGGGGATAAATTTATTGCATTTGCTGCTTTTTTAACTTGTTCCTTCCATTTTTTATTAGATTTAAAACCTTTCATATCACTCAATAATTCATCTGCGAAGTTTGCATTTATATTATGTATTTTAGTTTTCTCATTATCTGAAAATGCAAATCCAGCAAGTCCTTCAATCTTCTGTTTTAATTGTTCGGTCAATGCAATAAACTCTCCGTTGTCTAACTCTATAAACTTTGAATTTGCTGGTTTTGAAAGCAATTGTTGTAAAGTAATTATACGGGTTTCATCAATCTGAATTGTTCCAGATAATTCAAACCAATTGTTACTATTTTTAACCGAAATATTTAAAGCACTTAAATCATATTCTTTTAATATTTTTAAAGACTCGCCTTCTGGCCAAAGTATTTTAATATCTTTTTTTATTTCTTGCAATTCTAACAATGCATCTAA
>JAOZMT010000215.1:0-2802 GCA_029934175.1 Victivallales bacterium
TCTCATTACACTAATTTTATATTTCACCTAATATTTAACAATGAAATTAAAGATTCTGACTCATAAAAAAACTCTTCCTAATTATTCTGCTCTTAATTATTCTGCTTAATGGAGAATGACTAATGCTTAGAATGAATTAGTTTCTGTTAGTTAGTTAATCAACAATAAATATGCTGCATTTAGTTTCTTTATTATTAATCCATTTTTTTAGATTTTCCATTGCTCCAACTTCTAGTTTTGATAGGACTAATTCTTTTTCCTTAGCTGTTAATAATGATAGAATTTCACTTATTGTTTTGCATTCTAAAATTTTGCATAAGTCGCAAATATTAGATGCTTCTAATACTGGTGTAATTTTTTTTATATCAAGTTTGACATTATGTGCATGTGTATTTTCATATCCACAATAATATTTAAATAGTTTTCCTGGCATACAAAAAATATTGACTTGATTAAAATTATATTCCCCTGCTGTTTTTAATGTTTCTGCTATAAAATCTCCAATTCTAATGAATGAACTATCTGATAATTTATCAAATGCACACTTCGCAAAATTTTCGGTTTTCACTCCAGTGCATAAGTTTACGATATTATTTTGTTCTAGTTTTAAAGATTTTATACATATTTTAATAGATTCTAAATAAGCTTTATTAGAGTGCGGTTCTACAAACCCTGAATTACCTAAAATTGAAATTCCATTGATAACTCCTAAAGATGGATTTAATGTTTTTTTTGCGATCTGTGCACCATTTATGACTGTTATTGAAACTAAAAAAGTTTCTTTTTTTGCGATGTGTGCAATATCATTTAAATTCAGAGCTAAAATTTCGCGTGGTCCATTATTAATCGCCCATTTACCTTTTTCTGCATTTAGACCATTTCTAGTTACAAATCCAACACCTGAATTCACAGTTAGAATGATATTAAGTTTTTTTGAGTTGATAATATAATCTTTTTCTGTTGCATAAGTTGATTTTTGTAATGAAATTTCAATTTTGGAATTATGGGTAACATCTGGATCATCTCCAGCATTTTTTATCACTGATACAACTATTTTGTCTTCAAATATTTCTTGTTTATTAATTGCTATTGAATAATAATTATTGTCAGGTAGAAGAACATCAACTGTTAAATCTTCAATTTTTTTATGCTGAAAATAGAGTAAAACAGCTTGTTTTATCGAAGCTATTAAACAAGTTCCAGTAGAAAAACCTTTGGATAATTTTTTCACAGAACTAGAGTCTTTTATTGCAAATTCATTGCTGGTAATTCAGCTACATTCCCAGTTTCTATATTTAGAGGAGGTTTATTATCTGCGATACCCCATCTTCGTGAAAAAGGCCAAAATATAAACATAGGACGACCTATAATATTTTTTCGTGGAACACTTCCCCAGCATCGGCTATCATAACTATTTGCACTGTTGTCACCCATCATAAAAAAATGGTCATCAGGCACTTTGTATTCTCGCCCTGTGACTAATAAATTTTTAGGTCTTCCCCCAAATATATGCCCGTGATATCCGCCTTTATTGGAATATAGTCTGTTAATAGCTTCTATCCCAAAATCTGTAATTGGTTTAAAGGTTGTTTGTCCTTTTTCTTTGACAAAAACCATATTATCAACAATTTTTAATGTATCGCCAGGCATACCGATTAATCGTTTTATATAATAAAATCCACTTGCTCCTAAAATCCCAATATCGGCTGTTGTGAAAACTGTTATATCGCCTCGTTGTAAATCTGTAAAATGATGCGAATACCTATCTACAAATAAATGGTCTCCAGATGACAACCAACCTTTTGCTATAGTTTCACCTTTATGAAAAACTCCTTTTCTCTCTTCAAATTTACAATAATCATTAATTTTATTAAATACCCCTGGCAAATCATAAATATCATCTGCAATTTTAAATTTTGTTCTGTCAAAAATCAATTTATCTGTGTATGTAGAATAAAAACCTTTATCTCCAGGCATATTATTAATTTTAGAAAATGTTCCACTATTTTTTATTGTAAAATCAACCTGTTGAGTTGAATATAGCATCCAATGTAGCGGTGCTGGTAAATGTGGAAGAGTTTGTTTATTGTCTACTTTTGTATCTTCAATATAATGCACTCCAAATAGAGTAGGTTGCATACTACTTGTTGGAATTGCAAATGGCTGAGCAAATAATGAACGAGCTCCAAATGCAACACTTAATGCCACAACTAAAATATCTAACCATTCATAAATAAAAGATTTTCGTGTTTTAGATAAAATGCCAGTGATATTTTCATTCACTCTTTCACTATATTTATTGACATCTTCACAATTATCAACATTTATATTTTTTCCTTCTTTAATAATATCTTGCAACTTAGTTTTATTAGACTCTGATAAAATATCATCATCTGCATGAGCTATCATTGATATATATTTAAGCGAGGATTTTAATTTTTTCTTATTTCTTTGCCTTTTTGTCCAACAAAACATATTTACTGAAGTCCTTTTGGTTGTCCTAAAATTTCTTTAAGGATTATTGCGGAATGTGCATTTTCTTTTAGAAAAGCTATATTTACTAATGGCTGAGATGAAGATTTCACAATTGCTGGTTCTTCATAATGATTTTTTTTAACAACAGGTTTTTCAACTTCCTCAATAACCTCTTCAAATTTTTCAACTTTTTTCTTTTTAACAATAGGTTTTGATGTTTCAATCTCAAATTGTTTCAATAAATTTGCTAATCCTTGCTTTGGATTTATTTTAGCCTTCTTTTTCTGATTATTCTTTCCTGAAAAATTGCGACTTGTGCTATTGCGA
>JAOZMT010000215.1:2902-5020 GCA_029934175.1 Victivallales bacterium
TTGTGCTATTGCGACTTGTGCTATTGCGATTTGTGCTATCTGCTTTTGGTAATTTATCAGTAAGCCCACCAATTATTGCGATAGCAAAAAATATTACAACAGCTAAGTTATCTAAAATAAGGTCTAACATAATTATTATTTAGTATCAGCGATAGCACTACGCATATCCGTATCAGCCATTACATTTTTCATTTTATAATAATCCATAATACCGAAAGAACCATTTGTCAAAGATTCTGCAAGAGCCAATGGGACTTCTGTTTCTGCTTCAACAACTTTTGCTTGTTTTTCAATAATCAAAGCTTGCATTTCTTGTTCTAAAGCAACTGCCATAGCTCTTTTTTCTTCAGCACGAGCTTGAGCAATATTTTTATCAGCCTCAGCTTGATCCATTTGTAACTGTGCTCCAATATTGCTCCCAACATCTACATCTGCAATATCAATTGATAAAATATCATACGCCGTTCCACTATCTAAACCTTTCTCTAAAACTCTATCAGAAATTCTGTCAGGGTTTTCTAAAACATCTTTATGGCTATCAGAAGAACCAATAGTAGTAACAATACCTTCTCCAACACGAGCAAGAATAGTTTCTTCACCAGAACCACCAATCAATCTTTGAATATTAGTTCTAACAGTAACTCTTGCAATAGCTTTTACTTGGATTCCATCTTTAGCAACAGCCGCCACTAAAGGAGTTTCTATTACCTTTGGTAGAACACTCATTTTTACAGCTTCGTAAACATCACGACCAGCTAAATCAATAGCAGTTGCTTTTTGAAAGTCTAAGTCAAGATTAGCTTTATTAGCTGCGATTAATGCACTTACTACAGTAAAAATATTTCCACCTGCTAAGAAATGTTCTTCTAACATACTACAAGAAATATCAAGACCTGCTTTTTTTGATAAAATCAAACTATTTATGATAATGTTCGGAGGTATTCTTCTAAATCTCATTCCTACGAGAGAAAAAAGGCTTAATTTAACACCTGAGAAGATAGCTGCAATCCAACTTTGAACAGGGATAATAACAGCAAAAACAATCATAAAAACAATAAATCCAAAGATTCCAAAAACGATTAATGCGGGATACATAATTTATAACTCCTGTTTAGTTAGTTGAAAGATTTAATTTACCAGAGCGAAAAGCTTGAGCTAAAGCCTTAGGGACTTGCGCCTCTGCTTCAACTAATTTTGCTTTCATTTCTGTAATTTGTGCTTTCATTTCTTGTTCACGAGCAACCGCCATTGCACGGCGTTCCTCTGCTTTTGCTTGTGCAATATTTTTATCAGCATCTGCTTGATCTATTTGTAACTCAGCTCCTATATTTTTACCAACATCTACATCTGCAATATCAATTGATAAAATATCATACGCCGTTCCAGTATCTAATCCTCTTGTAAGAACTCCTTTAGATATAATATCAGGATTTTCCAAAACAGTTTTATGAGTTTCAGAAGAACCAATAGTAGTAACAATACCTTCGCCAACACGAGCAAGGATAGTTTCTTCACCAGCACCACCAACTAAACGAGATAAATTTGCTCTAACCGTTATTCGTGCAAAAGCTTTAACTTGAATACCATCTTTTGCCATTGCAACAACTAAAGGCGTTTCAATAACTTTAGGAACAACACTAATTCTAACTGCTTCAAAGACATCACGACCAGCGAGGTCAATTGCTGTTGCTTGGTCAGTAGTTAATTCAATATCAGCCTTATCAGCTGCGATTAGTGCATTTACAACATTATTTAGATCTCCACCAGCTAGATAATGTGACTCCATTTCATTAGTTGTTATATTAATCCCAGCTTTTCTAGCTTTAATTAAAGTATCAACCATTATTCTAGGTGGCACTCTCCTAAGTCTCATTCCAATCAATGCAAAAATACTAATTTTCACACCAGATGAAATTGCCGCAATCCAATTAGGTATTGGAATTATTACCGAAAAGACTACTAGAAAAACTATTAGTCCAAAAATAGATAGTAACACAATTACAGGTCCCATTTTATACTCCTTTTTTTATTTATTATAAATTTATTTTAAAAATATATCATATTTTTTTAATAAATCAAGTGATTTATCGCTTTTTTAGATTTAAACCTCATATATTC
>JAOZMT010000216.1:0-2224 GCA_029934175.1 Victivallales bacterium
TTAATATACTTTGACTTTTTTGCAAACTTTTTTATAAAATAATGCTTAGGTCAGCAAGTAAGGACGCTACCAAGTTTTTTGCGAAAAAACAAATTATTTATATTTGCTACATTTTACCTTGAGAACATTATTTTTTCATTAGAATCACTTTTTTTCAGTCCGTAATTTGGTTTAATTACTGAAAGGGCTGCTTTAAAGCTTTGTTCCCAATTCTCTAAACCATTTTCAAAATCTCCATTTTTTATAATATTTCCATTTGCGACTAATGCAAAAGACATAACGAATAAAAGACATACTACACTATTTTTAATCATAACAAGTCCTTTTTTATTTATCTTTTAAATATTCAACAAGTGTCCAACCTCCTGCGATCCCTGTAATAATCCCAGTCCAAAGTATAATTGTTGGTGTTGATAAAGATGATTTTAAAACAATTTTTCCGAAGAAAAAAATCATTATCCAACCAAGTCCAGATGGTATTGCCCATGACTTTGCAATTTTTTCTATTATATTCCAATCTAAAAATTTATTTCTATTACCTGCAAGTCCCATTACTAATCCAAGACAACAACCAGCTATTATATTGCATAGAATAGCTAGACCTCCCTTTTCTGCAAAAAGATGTATTTTCCAAGCAAACAAAGTGGCAACTGGCACTAATATAAAATGAAAACTAGACATATTGTAATTTATAACTTTAATGAACAATGTTGATAAAAAACCTGCGACAAAAATCCCATACGGCATTATGCCAAAGACTGGGAATTTACTAAAACATCTGTTAGATGTTGTTGAATAAAATGCAAGCCCCCAAATAAATGCAAAGAACATCATTGCAAAAATTTGAACAATAATATTAACAGGAATTAATGAATTTTTATCTTCTTTTTCTTGTTTAGTTTTCATCATTTGCGTTTGCATAACTGTTGTTTTATGCTCTGTTTCAAAAATCTCATCGTCTTCCTGCTTCTTATTTTCAACTTTTTTTAGCAATAAAGTCGTAGATTGTGCTTTGACTGGAGTATCATTAAACAATTGCGAATTATTCGTTGGAGCAGCTAAAGGAGTCATTTTTTGAGTTCCTGCATCAAGCACTGGAGCAACTGTTTTTTTAGGTATTAAAATAGGTTGTTTTCCACGATTTTTTTTAGGGAACTTTCCTTGCAATACAAAATCAATATCCTCTATCAATGCCTCCCAAGATGGTTGACGCTCCTCTGGTTTCTTTTGCATCATTATTTTTAAGAGAGCAGAACAATATTTTGATACATCTTTATTTTTGTCTTGTGGAGGCGGAAAATCATCCATTAAGTGTTTTGAAAGCACTCCCATTGTAGTATCCGCATTGTATGGTAATTCTCCTGTAACCATTTGATACAAAGTAATCCCTAAAGAATATAAATCAGCACGAAAATCAATTGTTTTTTCAGCACGCCCTTGTTCAGGACTAATATAATGAGGAGACCCCATCACAGTTCCAGTCATTGTCAATGATGAATCATCGCTTAAACTTTTTGAAATTCCCATATCCATAAGTTTGGGATATCCATCTTCGTCAAGCATTATATTTGCAGGTTTTATATCACGATGAATTATTTTGAATTTATTCCAAGCATATTTTAAAGCATCAGCTAAATCTCTAACTATTTTCAATGCATCCTGCTCTTTCATTACTTTATCAATGCGAAGTTTAGTTTCTAGTTCACAGCCATCAACAAAAGACATTGCTAAAAACCTAACACCTTTTTCATGACCTGCGGAATATGCAGAAACAATGTTAGAATGTTCAAGTTTTGCTGATAATTTAACTTCTGCCATAAATCTATCGACAAAAGATTTATCTGACATCAATGCAGGCGACAATATTTTCAGTGCAATTTTGCGATCCATGCTAGGTTGTTCAGCGAGCCAAACCTCTCCCATTCCACCAGCTCCAAGACGACGAGACACAATAAATTCCCCTAATTTCATACCTTCAATTATTTCAGGCATAGGAATAATCACATTCTTTTTGCATGATGGACACTCTGTTGTTTCGCCTCCAAAACCATCTGTTTTTATATCAGAACCACATTTTAAACATTTAAATTCAACCATTTACAAATACTCCTTTAAATTATACTTGAAGAAATCTTGGTCTAACTTCAATACCTGTTTTTTTATCAAAATAAGACTTCTCTAATTTATTTCTACTTTCTTGTGAAATTTTTTCTTCAATAAAAAA
>JAOZMT010000216.1:2324-5020 GCA_029934175.1 Victivallales bacterium
GAGAACCTTTTTTATTTTCAATCCCCAAAACACTTCTTATGCCAATTAAAGCTAAGCTGTGCAATAAGGGCTTGTCTTTGATTTTATCATTTTCTGTTTTTAAATAAATATCACGAAAAGTATGAGCTAAACCTGATATTATATGTTCATCTAAACAATCAAATTCATCTATTATTAATATAACTTTTTTTGAGAAATATTTTTTAGTAAAAAATTCAACAAATTGATTTTTAGTTTTTATTCTTGGTGCTTTTATCTTTAATTCTGTGTCTAATTGTCGAACTAAAAAATCATCAATTCCTTCTACTATATAGTTCATTGCTGTTAAAGCATCTGGTGCATCATCCCAACATTCTGCACTCAATACTATTGTAAAAAACTCATCAGAAGTATCATCAATTCTACATGCTATCTCATTTAAAGTTGTTGATTTGCCAGACTGTCTTGAAGCCCAAACTGTTATGTAACGACCTTCTATTAAAAGACCTTTTCCTTTTTTAATCAACTCTAACCTAGGAGCATAATAATGCCCCAGTTTTCTTATTGTCCCATAAGATGAAAATCTTCTTTTTTTTATCACTTATACTCCTTTAATTATTCTAATTCATACCCTTTAGTTATTTCATAGTTTAATATACAACATATTTGCGATTTATGCAAATATTATTCAAACTCTTTCTTTATTAAAGCTTTTAATTGTTTTGAATCATTTGCTAAACTTGGATTTCCTAATAATAATTCTTTAGCTTTATTAATCTTTAAAACTCCTCTAGTTTCAGTTCGTTCACAATGACATAAAATATTTTTCATATCAATTGTATCTGCTTGAAATAAAGAGCATAATTTGCAATGTGGACAATATCGCCAAACATCTATTGCACGCCCCAATGCTTTGACTATTTCTTGATTGAGAAATGTCTCTATCGCATATACTTCTTGGTTTGGCAAATAAAATAATTTTGCTCTCGGCAAAGAAACATCTTTTGTCGTTAAAGGATGCTTATACTCATCCATTGGTTCTCCGCATTCTTTACAACCTTCTTTCATTCCAAAAATAACAATTTTTACTATGGCTATTAAAAATGCTATTAAAACAGTTAACCCAATTCCAGCAAGAATAGCAAAATAGCCTAATTTACTATTGAAATAAATATATAATGAAATACCTATAAAAATAAGCAATGCAAACCATAAGAAGAATTTCATATTTTTTACTCGCCCTTCTTCTTGTTTGAAATTCCGAGTATATCCTTGAAATTTCAACGGTAATTCTACATTAGGTTTCAAAGCTTTAATATTTCCTTCCATACAGACTCCTTTATTTATTTTTTAATAATTTAATATTCCACTAAGAACTTCCTTATCACTCACTATTTTATCTTCAATTCCCAAGTAATCCTCTAAATAGTCTTCCAATTCTAATAAATCTTTTTTAGATCCATATTTTATCATATTATGAATTTCACCATCTTTGGTTTTTACATTTAAATGATAAAAAATCTCAGTTCTCTTATCTTTACTATTAGAATATGGACTATTAGAATATTTTTTTACAATTTCATCTACATAAAATTGTTTTATCTCATCAATTGAAATAGAACAATAAACTTTAATCGTTTTCTTGAAATTCCAAGAAGAAGATTCTCGGCGAGCAATAAGAAAACCATCGTTTATAATAATGAATATTTTTGCTTTACCTAAGAAAAGAGCAAGAGTAAAAAAATAAATCACATATAAAGCAAACAAACAAATAAAGAGATTAGCATTTAAAAAAGTTAATGGAGTAATCTCTTTATCAATGATAAGTAAAAGAAATATAGTTGTAAATGGAGTGCCAAATAAAGCAAGAATAAATATAAGTCCTATAGAACCATCTGAATAAACAGCTGTTAATTTAGATGGTGTCTTTTTTATTTTTATTGAGGATGTTAAATTATCTTTTTCATCTAAAACAGGGGATTTTTTTGTAATATTATTTTTATATAAAATTCTTTTATTTAATTCTACATCAGGCTTTAAATTGCAATTCTTTATTAAAGTATCACTTTTTACTCTAATCTTTGATATTTTACAAGTTTTACAAGACTCACATAATTCCCAAATATCTAAAACATTATAATTTCGAGAACCGCGAGATATTATAGCATAGTCATTGTCATCAATTCCATAATCTTTATCATATATTAATAAGTCCTCCGCTTTTAATGTGTGAATAAAATAAGTAAAATCATTATGACAATGCTTGCAGTTTTTACTATAAAGTTTTTTTATTCTATTTAAAATTTTTTGACCAATTATGATGATAGCTATAAGAAATAATAAAAATAAAATTCCTATTCCTAAAGTAATAGGTTTATAATATAAATGAAAAAAATAAAAAGAAAAACTAATTGAAATTATCAATATAAGAATATCCCAATAATAAACTTTTGCGTTGGTTGTAATTTTAGAATAATTAGCTAATTCTTTGGGCTTTTCTATTAAATTATTCTCCAACTCTTTGCCTTTTGATGATTTTCTACAATTTGAACAAGTAGGATAATATTGCCCCCCGTAATGATTAAAAACTTTATATCCTCGTGATATTTCAAATTCATTATTTCCACAATATGGACATTCTGATAATATTTTAAAACCTTTTTTTATTCTTTTATGTCCCATAATTACTCCTTACTATTTTATAAATGTTTGTAAAT
>JAOZMT010000217.1 GCA_029934175.1 Victivallales bacterium
CTTTGCAGGCAAGATGCCTGCGTTACTTTTTGCTTCGCAAGTTTTTGTGCTTGTTCTCTCTAAAATCGAACCCCGAAATGTTAAATATTAAGACTCTAAGCACACGAGTCACGGATTTTATTATGAGTCCAGTTTAGGATTGTTAGATTGCTGGATTATTGGATTTATTTCCATTAATCCAAAATCCAATAATCCATAAGTTGCAAGCTTAAGATCATCTAAAAATCCAGTATTTTCTATTTTCCTTGCTTACGGCTCATGTGCTTAGAGACTATGTAAATTTCAAATACTCATCTTGTTTATCCTGAAAATCCTGTAATCCTGTCTGAAAATTGTTGGTTGACATCAAGAACAACCCTTAAATTTGTCAATGATAAATTTCTCAATATTGCTTGAAAAAGGTGAATTAATTTGAAATTTTAATTAGGTTAACCTAAATTACCATATAATTTAAAATAAAATATTAAAGGAGTTGATTATGAAATGGACAAAAGAAGCAGAAGAAAGTATATCGAAAGTGCCCGATTTTATTCGTGGTATGATAAAACAACAGGTTATAAAAATAGCTAAAGAAAAAGGTTTATTAGAAATAACAAAAGAATTTTTAGAAGAGGTTCGTGAAAAAAATGGAGTTCATTCTAAAGGCAAAAATTTGGAACAGTCAAAACCTAAATCAATAGAAGATTTTTATGCAAATACAGATAAGTCTGCGATTTATGCAGGTTTTAAAAATAAAGTAAGCGTTCACGCTGGAATGTCAGGGATGCCGATTAATGATACTTCTAAAATTTGGGATATTGTGAAAGAAACTAAAATCCAATCTGCGAAGTGTGCAATGTATATTCATATTCCTTTTTGTGTTGCTAGATGTAAGTTTTGTTCATTTTATCAGAGTAAAACTAACTGTTCGGAACTTGATAAATATGCGGATTACTTATTGAAAGAATTAGAATTTTCATCACAAAGTTTATACGCAAAATCAACCGTTGTAAATGCAATTTATTTTGGTGGAGGAACTCCAACTGATTTATCTGCTAACGCTCTAAATAAAATTTTATCGCATTTACAAAATAATTGGAATTTAGCAAATGATTGTGAAATAACTATTGAAGGCAGAATTTATGGTTTTGATGATGATAAGATATCTGTTTGCATTGCGAATGGAGTTAATCGTTTTTCTTTTGGAGTGCAATCTTTCAATACAAATATTCGTCAACAAATGGGCAGAATTGAAACTAAAGAAACAATTTTAGAACGAATTGCATATATCGCAAGTTTAAAACAAACAAATATTTCAGTTGATTTGATTTATGGATTACCTGATCAAACTAAAGAGTTATGGTTAGAAGACCTTGCGACTTGTGCAAATACAAAAGGAATAGACTCTGTAAGCATTTATAATTTAAAATATATGCCTGGTTCGCCAATTAAAAAATTAGTTAAAAAAGGTAAATTATCAATCCCAGCAACAATAGAGGAACAAGGAGATTTATTTTTAGAAACAGTAAAATACCTTAAATCTGTAAATTCAAGACGCGTAGGATTAAGACATTGGGCATTTTCAAATCGCGAGCGAAGTGTATATAATTTTATATCAAAATATGAGCAAGATTGTATACCAATTGGAAACGGAGCTGGAGGGGTAATAAATGGATACAGAATTTTTCAGCGAATGGATATGGAAGATTATTTTGCACAAGTCGCAAATAAAGAAAAGCCAATTGCAATGGGATTAAAAATGCCTGAGAATAATAATTTTAATGGAATAATGATTGGTTCATTAGAGGAATTCTTACAAATTGATTTTGCACAAATCGCAAATGATTTTAATATGCCAAATTTGATGAAGAAATATTTGCCACTTCTAAAACAATGGCAAGAGGCAGGAATGGTTATTTTTAATGAAACAACAGGTATTATGAAATTAACAGAAGCTGGAGAATTTTATAATGTGAATATCGCTCAAAACCTTGTTGACTTTAATAAATGGAGTAATGATGAATAAAGAAAAATTTTATTGGGAAACAAGAGAATTAGTTGTTATTGGAACTTTTGCCGCTCTTATAAAAATTGTATCATTTCTAGTTGCAATAACAGGTGGCGGAATGAACCCTATTGCAATGGTCGCAAAAAATATTGTTTCAACGGCTTTACTTATTATTTTAGTTTTCAATGTTCGCAAATTTGGTGTCTTATCTTTATATGTGCTTATTTCAGGTATGATTACAATTTTAACGATGGGACGGGGGTTGATGTTATTACCAGGAATTTTAATTGCAGGTTTTATTTGTGATTTGATTATAAAATTTTGTGGAGGATACAAATCATCATTTGCAATTATCGCAGGAGTGGCTTTATTCGATATTTTTTATCGTGCAATTTCATTATCATTAGGATACCTTTTTATGCGAGAAAACCCACAACTTTTATACTTTGCAGGCATTACCGTTGCCATTGGATATATCGGTTGTATAATCGGTCTTTTCACAGGTAATATTTTTGCAAAAGAACTTAAACACGCTGGAATAATCAAGGAGTAACAAAATGAATCTACAAATCAAGTCAGGTGATAATTATTTAGCAAATATTAATACACTCACAAAACTTTTCATAACACTATTTTTCTCAATATTTATTGTATTTATGAAAGATGAAACAGCTCTAATATTTTTATTTGCATCAAGTTGTTTATATGTTTTGCCAATGAAAAAATATAAAGCAATGTTAATTGGTTATGCAATGATTTTATTGATGTTCATCTCATCAATAGGCTTTTCTTATTTGCTAGGATTAATGGCAAAGAGATATGGTTTAAAAGAAGACTTTGCAATGTTAATCCCATTCTTGCGTGTTGGGTTTATGATTAACCTAACGCTCGCTTTAACTTTATCTTCTGGTGTTAAAAAATTGGTCAATGTTTTAAAAACATTAAAATTCCCAAGAACAATTTTCTTACCAACAATTGTTATCTTTCGTTTTTTGCCTTCTTTCATAAATGATGTGAAACAGATACACGAAAGCATAAAGATAAAAATCGGTCATTTTAATATACTGACAATGATTTCAAGCCCACGATTATTTATTAGATTAATGATAATTCCAGCAGTAATAAGGGCGTTAAGAGCAGCAGATGACTTATCTGCTGCCGCTGAATTAAAAGGCATTTCTGGCATAAATAAAATAACAAATTCCAATCCCGAAAAATGGTGTTGGAAAGATGGTTTATCGTTTGTTATTTTAGCTTCAATTGTTGCAATATCAACAGTCCTAAACCAAGGAGGCGTATGATTAAGTTAAAAGATATTGAGTATAGTTACTCATTTCAAAAAGAGAAAGTAATAAAAAATATATCACTGGAAATAAAACCTAGCGAAGTTGTTTTAATAACAGGTGAAAGTGGATGTGGAAAGTCTACACTTGCAAAAATTGCAAATGGACTTATTCCACACTATTTTAAAGGAAGTTTATTAGGTGAAGTTACTGTTTGTGGCACCGATAATTTAGATTCTACAATTGCGGATATTAGTCGTAATATTGGGTCATTATTTCAAGACCCAGAACAGCAATTTTTCTGTAATGATGTCGAAAGTGAATTATCATTTGCTCACGAAGTGCAAGGGAAAAAAATTGATGAGATTAAAAACTCTGTTGCGAAATATGCAAATAAATTTGAGATTGAAAATATATTAGACTCATCAATTTTTTCATTGTCAGAAGGCGAAAAACAGAAAGTTGCTTTAGCTTCTATTTTATCATTAAAACCAAAGTGTTTAGTTCTTGACGAACCGACTGCAAATTTATCACCCGAAGCAACAGAACAACTTGGAAAAGAGATTGCTATTTTAAAAGAAGCAGGTTTTGCAATAATGATTGTAGATCATCGTTTATATTGGCTTGCACAAATCGCAGATAAAGTTTTAATTATGAAAAATGGAGAGGTTTTAAAATCTGGGAATTTTGATATTCTGCATAATTCGCAAACTCGTAATGATTTTGGTTTGCGTAACTCTTCATTATCATTGGAAAAGAAATCTAATAGCATTTTTTGTAAAGGTTTAGAAATAAAAAACCTAACTTTTGCATACAAAAATAAAACTGCGATTTTTAAGGATTATAATATTAATTTTCAAAGTGGAAAAATAATCGCTTTATGTGGAGCTAATGGTATTGGTAAAACAACTCTATCACGATTAATTACAGGACTTTTAAAAACTAAAAAGGGAGAATTTTATTTGGACGGAATAGAAATAAAAAGTAAAAATCTTTTAAAACGAACAAGTCTTGTTTTGCAAAATATGGATCATCAACTTTATGCACGAACAGTAGCAGATGAAGTTGATGGAAAGTTAGAATTATTAGAACAATTACAACTTGCAAAGTTTGCAGCGAGACATCCACAATCGTTATCTGGCGGACAAAAACAACGCCTTGTAATTGCTGCAGCAATCGCAAGAAATGTTGATATTATAATTCTCGATGAACCAACAAGTGGGCTTGATGGGAAAAATATGCGAATTATTGGCGATGTCTTAAGAAAAGAAGCAAAAAGGAATAAGATTATTATCGTGATAACTCACGATTTGGAATTTATAAATAAATGTTGTGATGAGCAACTAACAATTAAAAAAGGAGAAGAAGTATGAATGGAGCAGTAATTTATTCAAGTAAAACAGGCAATACTAAAAAGGTTGCAGAAGCTATTTTAAAAGGATGTAATGGGGATTTTAAAATTTATTCAGTTGATGATGAACCAGAATTATCGGATTTTGATTTGATTTTTATGGGATATTGGGTTGATAAAGGGACAGCTGATAAAAAAGCATTAGAATTTATGGAAGATATTTGTCATAAAAAAGTTGCATTATTCGCAACTCTTGGAGCTTATCCAGATTCTGACCACGCAAAAGAAAGTCTTGCGGCTGGTGCAAAATGTTTAGGCGAAGGCTGTTCAGTTATTGATAATTTTATTTGTCAAGGAGCAATAGATCCAAAACTTATGGAATGGATGAA
>JAOZMT010000218.1 GCA_029934175.1 Victivallales bacterium
TTTCTAGTCCAAAGTGTAAAGTAGTTTTATGCATAATATGAAACTAGCCAAAAAATAATGTTTTTTTGTAAATACCAATGATAATAAGAGGCTTATAGATACTTTTTGCATGCTCAAGTGGCGTAATTATACGCCTTAAATTTAATGTTTTTTACAAGGAATTTATTATTATTGAATGCTAATTTAAGCAAAGATTAAGCATTTTATGCGTAGCCTCTATATTCAGTAAACCCCATTTTACCACAAAGTAGACGAAGTTTTTCGCAAAGAACACAAAGGTTTTCTTTGTGAAACTTAGTGTTTAACTTTGTTTCCTCTGTGGTTAACTATAATTTAATGTGGTTCACTGAATATATTTTTTTGTGCTTCGCACACGCCAGGCAAGATGCCTGACGATACTTTGCAGGCAAGATGCCTGCGTTACTTTTTGCTTCGCAAGTTTTATTGCTTGATTTCTCTGAAATTGAATCCTGAAATGTTAAATTATGTTTTAATTAAATTTAAAAATTCCAATCGTGTAGCATCTTCATCTCTAAAACTGCCAAGCATTGCTGATGTAACCATTTGTGAATTTTGTTTTTGTATGCCACGCATTGTCATACACATATGCTGCCCTTCCATAACAACACCAACTCCTTCTGGAGTTATTTTTGATAAAATAACTTTTGCAATCTCTTGGGTTAATCTTTCTTGCAATTGCAATCTTCGTGCAAACACATCTACAATACGAGCAAGCTTGCTTACTCCAAAAACTTTACCATTAGGAATATATCCAATATGGCATTTTCCAAAAAATGGGAGAATATGATGTTCACATAAACTATAAAATTCAATATCTTTAATAATGACCATATCATTACATTCTACTGTAAAGATAGCATTATTAATAACTTTATCAATATCTTGTTTATAACCTCTTGTTAAAAATTGCATACTCTTTTCAACTCTACTTGGAGTATCTAATAATCCTTCACGATTTGGGTCTTCTCCAATTGCTTTTAATATACTTTTTATTTCATTTTTCATAATAATTTCCTTTTTTTTATCTTTTAGACTTGATAAAATAGTTTATTTTGCTATATTTACAAGCATAATAAGAAAAATTAATTAAAAAAATGGAGTTTTCTATGTCTATTGTTAAAGAAAAAACAAACATCCCTGAAGTTGCAGGAGAGTATTTAACCTTTGTTTTAGATTCAGAAGAGTATGGTATTAAGATTTTGACTGTGATTGAAATTATTCAAGTATTAAGAATGACTAGAGTCCCAGGAGCAGAACATTTTGTAAAAGGGGTTATCAATTTAAGAGGGAAAGTTGTTCCTGTAATTGATTTAAGATTAAAGTTTAATGTTGAAGCAAAAGAAAATACAGAAGAAACATGTATCATCGTTATAAATATAGAAATAAATGATATTTCAATAACTTTAGGAATGATTGTTGATGCTGTTAATGAAGTTGCAAATATAACTAATGAAAATATAGATAAAACGCCAACTATGGGAAATTCTATTTCAACAAATAATATTTTGGGAATTGGCAAAATAGATGATAGAGTTATAATGCTTCTTGACTTAATAAAAACATTTGAAAATGATCTTGTAAAAATTTCTGAATAATATACAATGGAAACAAAATTATCAATAAATATTTTTCTAAAAAGATTTATAGGCATAGTAATTCTTATTATTACAGTGACTGCAATAACGACCGTCTTCTTTATAAATAAAGCTGTTGAGCATCATAAAGAACTAGTTAGTCACTTAAATGATAATTTGCAAAAAGAGCAGTTAAATGAAATAGTTAAAGGAAAAAATCTTAGATTTTCATTAGTGCTGTTATTTTCTTTTATATTAATAGGTGCCATTTTATTATTTTACCTAATACTAGAAAAAAAATTAAGAAGAGATCTAAATGTTTTTCAAAAATTCTTCAATGCTGCAATAAAAGACGGTTCAGTTCACATTAAAGAGCAAGACAAATTATATTTTGATGAATTTAGACAGCTTGCAAATTCTGCAAATCAAATGGTTGATGATCACAGAATGAAATTTTTACTATTAGAAAATAAACATTCTTATCATATTAAATTCAATAAAGCTCTCACTGAAATAATGACCCACAAGGTTTTAGCTGAAAGAAATATATCAAAATCTGCAAAAATTTTCACAGAATTAATATCAAAAGCTATACATATAGGTCGGATTGGGATTTGGCTAGTTAATGAAAATAAGAAGACTTTGCACTCTATTGATATTTTTGAAAACAATGATCATTATTATGGTGCATCGATAGAACTAAAAAAAATAAAATCTTATTTAGAGCTTCTAGAAAAGAATGGCATAGTGAATAGCTCAGATGCGTTATATGATTCACAATTAAAGGGTTTAAAAAAGGAGTATTTAGAGCCCAATAATATACAATCGGTGTTAAGTGCTCCTATTATCGTTTCAAGCAATGTAGTGGGTATTATTTCTTTTGAGGTCATAGGAAGAAAATTTATTTGGCAGGCAGAAGAAGTATCTTTTATATCATCTATTGCAACGAGACTTGCACAAGTTTATATTACAGATGAACAAAGACAATTACAAATAGAACTCGAAAAATCAAATAAACTTGCGAACAGTGCAGTTGAAGCGAAAAGTGCATTTCTTGCAAATATGTCACATGAGATAAGGACTCCTATGCATGGAGTTATTGGTATGATTGAATTATTATTAAAAACTAATTTAACAGGAATTCAAAAAGACTATATTTATAAGATGAAACGCACCTCGAATATTTTGCAATCTGTAATTACAAATATATTAGATTCTTCAAAAATGGAACAAAATAAATTAGTCTTAGAAAAAAGATCATTTGATTTAATTGAATTAATAGATTCAATATCTGATTTGTTTGCGATGACTGCAAAAGAAAAAGGTGTTGAATTAATTGTGATAAAGGAAAGATTATTGCGTAATTATGTCGGCGACTCTTTTAGAATTCAACAAATTTTATCAAACTTATTAAGCAACGCTATAAAATTTACAGCACAGGGGGAAATTATACTGAAGGTTTCACTTAAGCAAAAAAATGAAGAGACAAGCGATATTTTATTTTCTGTTCAAGATTCAGGCATAGGAATTGATAAACAAGAGCAGGAAGCATTGTTTAAGCCATTTTCTCAAGCAGATGAATCTACGACAAGAAATTTTGGTGGCTCTGGTCTTGGGTTATCTATTTGTAAAGATCTTGTAGAATTAATGAAAAGTAAATTAATCCTTGATAGTGAAAAAGGTAAAGGAAGCAAGTTTTCTTTTCTTTTAAAAATGCCTCAAGGTGATATGGAAATAGATAATAACATAGATAATTCATTATCAAAAAATATGAATGTTTTGATTGTAGATGATATTTTTGCAAATAGGATATTATTACAAACATTGTTAAAAACATTTAATATATCTTCAGTTTTAGCTAAAAGTGGAGACGATGCGTTAGTATTATTAGAAAAATTCAAACAAGAAGAAAAGTCTGATTTTGATTATATTTTTACAGATTATATGATGCCAGGTATAGATGGCATAGAATTAATCCAGCAGATTAAATTAAAAAATTTATCAGCAGGAAAATTAGTTTTAATGACCGCATTTGGAGAAGTTCATATTAAACATGAAGCTCAAGGAAAAGGGGCTGATGCATATTTAGAAAAACCGATAAAACATAATGATTTACAAAAAATGCTTACTTTCCTCGCTCCTGCTACAAAACAAATTAAAGAAAATAACATAACAAATGCACAAAAGATAAGCTTTCTTATTGTTGAAGACAACGATGTCAATCAGTTAATACTCGCTGAATTACTGAAAGATTTAGGTGGCGAAATTTCCATTGCAAACAACGGAAAAGAAGCGGTCGATATAGTGCAAGAAAAAAATATTGATTTAATTTTTATGGATTGTCAAATGCCTATTATGGATGGCTTTCAAGCAACAAAAGAAATACGAATTCTTGAGAAAAAAGAAATAATCAAAAAGATTCCTATTATTGCGATGACTGCTAATGTATCAAAACAAGATAAAGAAAAATGTCTTGCGCTAGGAATGAATAACTATTTAACAAAGCCTTTAGAAGTTGAAAAGATGTTAAAAGTAATAGAAGAGTATATAGAAAAAGACAATATTAAATCTATTTCAAAGCAAATAAAAGGATTCGTTACTGGAAAAATAAAAAGGATTAATACAAAGTTTCTAAATCGTAAAATTTCAAAAAAGATGAGTGAGTCAGGAAGCATGGATAAAATAGCTAATTCAACGATTATAGGAGTAGATGTAAAAGAAGCTCTTATTCGAGTAAATAATAAAGAAGACCTTTTAATGACTTTACTAACGAATTTTTCAAAAAAACATCTTAATTCCGATAAAGAAATAGAAATATTATTAAAAAATAAAGAATATGAAAAACTGCAAAAATATCTTCATTCAATAAAAGGTGCTGCTGGAAATTTAGCAATTATTAAAGTTTTTAATTCAGTTAAATTTTTTGAAGGTTTGGTTAAAGAAAATGAAGTTACACAATTTGACGCTGCTTTTGCTGAATTTAAAAAATATTTATATGAATTTACACAGCAATTTGATAATAAAGAAGAAAAAATTGAAATAGATGTGGATACTAATTATACAGATGAAGAAAATAAGATATTATTAGATAGGTTAATAATAATCAAAGATATGATTTGTAATAATGATGTAACAGTTGAAAAAGACTTAGATGAAATAATAATAGAATATAAATATAAAGAGTTACAATTAATAAAAAATATGGTTGCAGATTTTGATTTTAATGAAGCAAATAAAATGCTTGAGAAATTTATAAATAATAAATCTGCGATAATATAGAGGTGAATATAAATAATTCCACCAGTAGAAGAGTAGAAAAAGTATGGATTGCTCCTAACTTCGTTCATTAATTGAAATATTGTATATATTCAGTGAACCACATTAAATTATAGTTAACCACAGAGGAAACAA
>JAOZMT010000219.1 GCA_029934175.1 Victivallales bacterium
GTTTGTTAAAATCTAGAAGCTTTTTTGGAAGATTTTATTTTTTCCGAATTCCTAATAAGCTGACTTCGACTGTTCATATCGTTCTAAAGCTGCGATTAATGCAAATTTAGTTGATAAATAATTTGGGTTATTTTTTAAGCCTATTTCTACTGCATTTTTTAACGATAAATTCGTTAATTTTGCCAAAGCAAGATTATTTTTACTTTTGGCTCGGGTTGCATATTTTGTAACATCTTTGAAATCTGTTACAGGTTGATAAGTGCTACACGAAGAAAGAATTAATATTGGGATTGTATAAAATAATATTTTCATTATAATACCTCTTTAGATTTGTTGAAAATTAATGTATAAGCTGCTGGTAGAAATAGTAATGTTAAAAATAAGGAATATATAAGACCACCAATAACTGCAATAGCCATAGAGACAAGCATATCGCCACCTTCTCCAAGATTTAAAGCTAATGGAAATAAACCAAGAACAGTTGTAAGTTGAGTCATTAAAATAGGTCTAACTCGAAGTGGAGCAGCCTTAGTTATTGCATCAATCGCATTCATTCCATTTTCTCGAAATTCTTCTGCTGAACTAAGAAGAACAACTCCTTGAGAGGTAATTCCACCCATCATTACTAATACTCCAATTTGAACTGTTACACCGATAGGATTACCTGTAATAAAAAGAGCAAAAAAGACACCAGTAAGCGTTAAAGGAATATTAAACATAATTAGCGTTGGCAATATGAATGATTCAAATTGAATAGCTAAAATAACAAATGCGAACAATGCAGCAAAACCAATGATTAATCCCATTACACGACGACCTTCTGCCATAAATTTAGCTTCACTTCCCATTGACACTTCTACGCCAGCTGGAGGTTTTAATTCTCTTGCAACCTTCTCTGCACGCTCAAGAGCTTCTCCTACACTTATATCTTTAGCATCTGCACGAACAATTACTCGCATAATTTGATCTTCCCTTGATATTTCAACAGGTCCAACGCCACGGAGAATATCTGCTATATCTTTTAAATAAATAGGCTCTCCTTTGCGTGTATCAATAATTAAGTTCTCTATATCTGTTTTATTTTTAAGACTAATTTCAGGAACCATTACTCTCACAGGATAATATTCTGATCCTTCTCTAAATAAAGTGCCAACTTTACCTTGAATAAGAGTTCGCATAATATTTGCAACCTCATCTACAGTAATTCCCATCGATGATGCTTTGGCACGATCAATATGAATACGATATTCAGGCTTAGTCATATCCATAGAAATATTAACACCTGACAAACCAGTGGTATTGCTCATTTTATCAGACAATTTTTCAGCAAACTCATAAATTAAAACAGCATCACTACCCTTTAAATTTACCTCAACATCTTGTTCTCCAACCTTTCTCAAACCTTTAATCTTTCTTGCCTTAACAGGGATTTTTGCACCTGGTTCACTTTTTTGTATTTTCATAGCAATCGGTCTTATTTTTTTTATAAATTGATTTGTGTTTATTTTGCGTTTACTTTTAGGAACAAGTTGAATATTTAAATTACCTTCATTTCCAACTTCAAGAGTATATAATCCAAAAACTCGACCTCCAGAAAGTCTAAAAATACTTTCTATTTCAGGCAAATTTTTAATTTTATTTTCAATTCTACCAAGAATACGATTAACTTCTGAAACAGAAGCACCACTAGGCATTTTAAGTTTAATCATAACTCGTCCATCATCAAGTTTTGGAAGAAATTGAGAACCTGCAATACTCGCAAGTATAGCACCAACACCAAGCATTAGAATAGCAATAATAACAATAGTTTTTTTGAATTTTATACATATATCAAGGATTTTTTTATAAAAACCAAGAAAAGTTTCTATAATCATATCAAACCATTTAGCAAGTCCAGACAAATTATCATTTTTTTCATTTTTCAAGAGACGATCTGTAAGCAAAGGAGTTAAAGTAATCGCAACAAGTAAAGAGATTAAAACAACTCCAGCAACCACCAAAACTAATTCTTTAAATAAAATCGCAGCCATTCCAGGAATAAAAGCAAATGGTAAAAATATTGCTAAAAATGTAAGAGTAGATGTTACAATAGCAGAGCCTACTTCTTTTGTTCCTTGTTCTGAAAAATTTCTTATTCCTTCAGCCTTTAAACGGGTTATATTTTCAAGCACTACAATTGAATTGTCAAGAATTACTCCCAGAGCAACAACTAACCCTCCAAGAGAAAATACATTTATAGAGAACCCAAAGGCTTTCATTAAGGCAAAATTCGCAAGAAGTGTAACAGGAAGAGCAACAACCATAACAACAACTTGTCGCCAACGCCCCAAAAATAAATATATAACCATAATAACTAAAAGAGCTGCGATTAATGCAGAATTTTCTACACTATGAATAGCTCCCATTACATAAATACTTTCATCTTCAACAAATCCAAATTGTATATCTTCTGCTATTGCACCACTGTTTTTTAATTCTTGAAAGCGTTTTTTTACTCCTTGGGCAACTCCAACTGCATTTGCCGCATATTGTTTCAATACTTTAAATTCAATACATGGTTTCCCATCAAAATATGTATGTATTCGCATTTCTTTATGTGAATCTTCTACTTTTGCTAAATCTTTTATAAAAACTTTATCGCCATTTGCTGTTAATGCTACAACGACATCCTCAATCTCCTTTAAATCTTCAAATTCACCCATTGTTCGTGTAATAATCTCTCGTGATTCAATTGTTACACGCCCTGCAAATGTTTCTTGATTTTCATTATACAATGCCTTTGCAACTCGAGCAGGCGATAATTTATAAGCTTGAAGGCGTTCAGGATCAAGATGAATACGAATTTCTCGCTCCATTCCACCGACTATTTCAGCTCCAGCTGTTCCTTTAACTGTTGCAATTCTATCAATCAACCAAGTATCGGCCCATTCTCTAAGCCATACTAAATCATGTTCATCAGATGTAAGCATAACTTCAATAACAGGTAATTGTGATGGGTCTGCTTTAATAATTACAGGTGGATCCATTCCTTTAGGAAGTTTTTTTGTAACACGCCCCATCGCAGCAACTACATCTTGAAATGCAACTTCAACATTAACATCATAAGCAAAATTAATGAGTAAAGTGTACATCCCTTCAATGCTAGATGATTCAATATAATCTAAACCATCAACAGTTGAAATAACCTCTTCTAATGGATCAGCAACATTCGTTTCAATATCATCTGCAGTTGCACCACGCCACCACACATGAACCTTAACCATTGGGTAAGATATATTTGGCAAATAATTAACATCAAGTTGAGTTAAACTAAAGAGTCCAACAAAAAAGACAGCAACAACAAGAACTGTTACAGCAACAGGTCTTTTAAGAGAAAGAGAAGTAAGTTTCATAATAAGAACCTTTTTTTAAAGAAGTTTTTTTGTAGTTTTAATAATTTTTACAGGAGTTCCATCTTTTAAATTAAAATTACCAGCTGTTACAACAACTTCATCTATATTTATACCCTTTACAATTTGAACTTTATTTCCATTTTCTATACCTAGTTCAACATTTCGCATTTCTGCTATTCCATTTTTTATTATAAAAACAACATAATTTCCTCTTGGCGTTGTTATTATTGAAGAATCTGGAACAACTATCGCATTGTCAACTGTTCTACCTTGCAAAGATATTCTTGCAAACATTCGCGGTAGTAATTTAACAGTATCAAGTATTTTCACTTCTACAAGTCTAGTGCGAGAATTTGCTTCTATTTTCGGATAAATTCGCTCAATAATTGCATTAAAAATCTGTCCTTTATAAGCATCTAATTTAACTTTTACTTCTGAACCTTTTGTTATTTGAATTGCATCAGATTCAGGTAATCCAGCACGAATTACAAGAGAAGAAGGATCCATTATTTTTAATAATGGCATTCTTGGAGAACTTAAGTGAATTAAATCGCCTGGACGAACAAAAACTTGAGTTATAATTCCTTGAAATGGAGAATTTATAGAGCATTCATCAATTTTTGTTTGAGTTAAGTTTAAATTGGCAACAGCTTTTTCAACTGCAGCTACGCCAATTGCTAATTCACTCTTTTTTGTTCCCTCTTGAAGCATTTTTAATTTATCTTTAGCGGTTGCAAGTTGAGTTTTGCATTTAACATAATTTAAATTTGCTTGTTCTTGATCTTTAATAGAACTAACATTTTTTTTAACAAGTGCTTCTAATCTTTTTAAATCTATTTTTGCAAATTTCAAACAACTTTCAAAATGTATAATAGATTCTTTCACAACAGCTATTTCTTCTGGTCTAGGTCCTAGTATTAAATCTTTTAATATTGCTTTTTTTATATTAACTTCCGCCTTTGCTACATCAAGTGAACTTTGATATAATGGACGAGAGATTTTAATTAATTTCTGATTATTATTTGTTATAATATCTCCTTCACGCCATGGACAAAAATCAATTTGACCTTCAACTTCTGCTCGTAAAGTAACAGTATTTGTCGCTATGACATCTCCTGTTGTCTTAATAATTCTTGATAAAGATATTTGTTCTACAGGTGTAACTTGCACAATAGCTTCTTTCTTTTTTTTTACAACTTTATTTTCTTGATTACAACCACTTAATATAGAGATTGTAATACCTCCTAAAATAAGAGATTTCTTTATGATTTTCATTTTCTTTAATCCTTTTTTTGTTTTTTGTTTTTTCTTTTTTTATGTTACTTATAAAAAACTTGCGAACTGTGCAAATTGCATAATTCGCAAATTGTTTTCTTTATAATACATCTTCGATATATCTATTAACTACAGGTTCACTCGCTTTAAAATCTGCTATTTTTTCAAAATAATCTTGTTTTGAATCTTTAACTTGGTTTTCTGATAAAGAACTACATCCTGTTGCTAATGCTATTACAGCAATTGCTAATATTAAAATTTTCATCTCGACTCCTTTTATCCACTTCTAATGAATTTTTATTTGTTATTATTTTTGCGAACTGT
>JAOZMT010000220.1 GCA_029934175.1 Victivallales bacterium
GAGAAAAAAAAGAATAAAATGAGATTTTTAGAATTTGGAGAATAAGAAAATAAGAGAAAAAAAGAATAAAATGAGATTTTTAGAATTTGGGGAATAAGAAAATAAGAGAAAAAAGAATAAAATGAGATTTTTAGAATTTGGAGAATAAGAGAAAAAGGTATCCTCTTTAAAAACAGTTGTAATCTTAATTCTAACAATTTAATCTGTTTAAAATATGTATTTGACAGGATAATAGGATTTTCAGAATTGATTTTCGACTATTTGTAATTGAAAGTGTAAAGTTCATTTGAAACGAGCTACTTTCTCATTATAAACCTTATAATTTGCGAAGAGTGCAGTTATTTTCTTAAAGTTTTTATGACTTCCTTTGATTTTTTCTTAATTTAAGTTATATTATATACTTTCTTTTGTAAATTAATAATTAAAATGGAGGCTTGTCTATGGCACAAGAAACTAAACAATTTAAAACCGAAGTGCAAGAATTATTGCACTTAATGATTCATTCTCTTTATTCAAATAAAGATATTTTCCTAAGAGAGCTCGTTGCAAACTCAGCTGATGCTATCGATAAAGCACGCTTTGAGTCGATTACTAATCCTGATATAGCAAAAGAATGGGAAGTTAGAGTAGAAACTGATAAAGATGCTGGAACATTATCTATTATTGATAATGGTATCGGAATGTCTTATGATGAAGTTGCTGAAAATATTGGAACTATTGCAAAATCTGGAACTAAAGCATTTGCTAAAGCACTAGAAGAAAGCAAAGAACAAGCTAGTCCTGAATTGATTGGTCAATTTGGAGTTGGGTTTTATTCTGCTTTTATGGTTGCTGAAAAAGTTGTTTTAGAAACAAAAAAAGCTGGTTCTGATTCTGCTACTAAATGGGAGTCAAAAGGCGAAAGTGCATATAGTATTGAAGAGTGTGATAAAGAAGAACAAGGAACAAAAATTACACTTTTCTTAGCTGAAGATAACAAAGAATATCTTGATGAATGGAAAGTGCGTAGCATAATTCGCAAATATTCTGACTATATTGAACATCCTATTAAAATGCAAGTTACAAAACAAGAAGAAGACCCTAATGACAAAGAAAAGAAGATTGATGTTATTGAAGATGAAACATTGAATTCACAAAAAGCTATTTGGGTTCGTTCAGCTAATGATGTAACTGAAGAGGAACATAAAAATTTCTTTAATCATATCTCTCCTATGGGTGGCGACCCTTTAGTTACTATGCAATATGCTGCTGAAGGAACATCAGAATTTAAAGCTCTTTTATATATTCCTACAAAAGCTCCTTTTGATATGTTTACTCCTGATAATAAAAACAAAGGTTTACAGTTATATATTCGTAGAGTTTTCATTACAGATGAATGTAAAGATCTAATACCTGATTACTTGAGATTTGTAAAAGGAGTAGTTGATTCAAGTGATTTACCTTTAAATGTTTCAAGAGAAATTCTTCAAGATAATCCTAAATTACAAAAAATTAACAAAAATTTAGTAAAACGAGTTCTTAGTGAGTTGAAAAAATTACAGAAGAAAGACAATGAAAAATATTTATCTTTTTATAATGAATTTGGGAAAGTATTAAAAGAAGGATTGCATTCTGATTTTGAAAACAAAGATAAACTTCAAGATTTAGTAATGTTTGAGTCAATGTCTAATGCTCCTGGAAAGTTAACGACTTTAAAAGAGTATGCTGGAACAATGCCTGAAAGTCAAAAAGAAATATATTATATTATTGGAGAAAATAGAAATTTACTTGAGAACTCTCCACATTTAGAATTTGTTCGTTCTAAAGGATTTGATGTTTTATTTATGACTGATCCTATTGATGAGTTCATAACTCCTAATATGACAGAATATGATGGTAAAAAGTTAAAAGCACTTGGAAAGGGTGATATTGAGCTTGATGAAGAAGAAAAGAAAGCCAATGAAGAGAAAAATGAAGAAGCAAGTAAAGCACATAAAAATCTTGTAGAATGCATTCAAAAAGCATTAGATGCAAATGTGAAAGAAGTTAAATTTTCTCAAAGATTAACTGATAGTGCATGTTGTCTTGTTAGTGATCAATTTGGTCAAAGTGCATATATGGAAAAAATAATGAAACAAATGGGACAAGCAATGCCTCCAAGTAAAAGAATTTTGGAATTAAATGCTAGTCATCCTATTGTTGAGGCTATGCAAGGGCTTTATGACAAATCAAGTGAAGATGTTAGATTAAATGATTTCTCTGAGTTGTTATATGACCAAGCATTAATTGCTGAAGGTAGTCAAATCCCTAATCCTTTAAACTTTACAAAAAAATTATCTGAACTTATGGTTATTGTTTTAAATACTAAGGATGAAAAATAATTATAATTTTTTATCAAAAAATTTGTAAAAACAGAAAAGGATGATATATTACAATTTCACTTTTATTTTTTAAAAGTGAAAAACCAGGAGGGATGGTCGAGCTTGGTTTAAGGCAGCGGTCTTGAAAACCGCCGTGGGGCAACCCACCGTGGGTTCGAATCCCACTCCCTCCGCCATTTCAATATCAAAGAGTTACGATTTATCGTAACTCTTTTTTTTTGCCTTTGAAATAGTATTCCGCTAAAAACATTAAGGAAAGTAAATGATAGCACAAGTAATTATAAATTTATCACTAGATAAAGCATTCGATTATGAAATTCCTGAAAAATTGGAAAAGCAAATTTTACCTGGAATGAAAGTTCTTGTTCCTTTTGGAAGATCTACACGCGATGGCTATGTTGTTGATATTGTCGCAGAATCAGATTTTCCTAGTCTTAAAGAAATTATAGATGTAAATACTTCTCATTTACCTATTCCTGTGCCTTTGATGGAAATAGGCAAATGGATGGCTGAATATTATTGTTGTTCTAAAGAAAAAGCTATTATATCTTTACTCCCAGGTGCTGTGCGTAGTGGTAAGGTTAAAACTAAGTTTTTTACATATTATAAAGTCTCTGATAATGATACGGCTAAAAAATATATCGAAGAAAATGGCAAACGAAATAAAGCAAAAGCTAGAGTCTTACAAACATTATTACACTATCTAGAATTAAGTTCTACACAATTACAAAAACACGCAGATACATCAAAGAGTGTTATTAATTTATTAGTTAAAGATGGTTTAGTTGTAGAGGAAAAACGAGAAGTTCAACGAGACCCTTTTGAAGGTAGTCAAATAATTAAAGATACACCTCTAAAACCGACAGAAGAACAACTTGTTGCCTTAGAACAAATTTATGAAGTTATAGACAGGCAAAATGAAACTTGCGACTTGTGCAAAAAGAAAGAACCTCATACCGTCTTACTTCATGGAGTTACAGGTAGTGGTAAAACTGAAGTTTATTTACAAGCAATAACAAAAATACTTGAACAAGGAAAAGAAACTATTGTTTTAGTGCCAGAAATATCTTTAACTCCACAAACTGTTCAACGATTTAGGGCTAGGTTTGGCAATTTGGTAAGTGTTTTGCATAGTAGCTTAAGTGATGGAGAAAGATTTGATGAATGGACTAAGATTGCAAAAGGCGAGGTTAAAATCACTGTTGGTGCTAGATCTGCACTATTCGCACCTTTTAAAAATCTAGGATTAATTATTGTTGATGAAGAACATGAAAACTCATATAAACAAGATGAATCACCACGATACAATGCCAGAGATGTAGCTGTTATGCGTGGTTATAAAGAAAAGGCAACTGTTATTTTAGGCTCAGCAACTCCATCTTTTGAATCTTATTATAATGCTTTAAATAAAAAATATATCTTATCTACTTTAAAAACACGAGTAGATGATGGATTTATGCCAAAAATTAAAGTTATTGATATGAAACAGGAAAGAGCTTTGAATAGTGAAGGTGGAGTTTTTTCAAAAGAGTTAATTTATGCTATTCGTGATAGACTTGCGAGTCGCGAACAGGTTATTTTGTTTTTAAATAAAAGAGGGTTTGCAAAGCAAATGCAATGTGAGGAATGTGGATTTATAGCTACTTGTGCGACTTGTGCAAGAGACGAGGATCATCCAGTAAGTTTTACATATCATAGAGAGCGAGAAACACTATCATGCCATTCTTGTGGCTTAATTATTGCGGCTTATGCAAATTGTCCAGAGTGTCAGTCATCAAAAATTCGTTATCCAGGGCTTGGAACTGAAAAAATCGAACGATTAGCAAAGGGAATTTTTCAAGGTGCTAGAGTTAAAAGAATGGATTCCGATACAATGACAAAAATGAGTTTATATGAAGATACTTTAGATGAGTTTAAGCAGGGTAAAATAGATATTTTAATAGGAACACAAATGATAGCTAAAGGTTTGCATTTTCCAAAAGTAACATTAGTAGGAATAATGTATGCAGATATGAGTTTGTTTAGTCCAGATTTTAGAGCTTGGGAAAAGACATTTCAATTAGTCACACAAGTTGCGGGTAGGGCAGGGCGCGGGGAAATTAAAGGAGAAGTTATTTTACAGACATATTCTCCATATAATCCAGCTATTTTATGTGCAAAAGAACACGATTTTGAAGCTTTTTATGAAGAAGATATTGAAGTTCGAGAGCAGTTATTGTATCCACCAATGGCAAGATTAATAGTAGTTCATTTTCGTGGAGAGAACGAGCCACAGTTATTGCAATTTATTGAAACATTTAATAAGCAAATAGCACCATATTTAAATGATGATATAATGGTTTCACCAGCATCACCATCTCCAAATTCTAAAATTAAAGGAAAATTTAGATATATGACAATGTATAGGGGAGAAAATATAACAAATTTAAGACAAGCATTAAGACATTATGCTTTACACTTGAAAAAAAGTAAAAATATAGATGTGTATATAGATGTAGATGCTATTAACCTAATGTGATAATATGTAAAAAAGGGCGTTGTTTTTAATGCCATCCAACAATTGTTTTGACAGGCTCTAAGCACACGAGCCGTAAGCAAGGAAAATAGAAATTACTGGATTTTTAG
>JAOZMT010000009.1:0-6199 GCA_029934175.1 Victivallales bacterium
CAAATACTCCATCTTCAAAAATTTGTCCTGTTTCTTTTGTATGTTCTAAATATAATGTTTCAATTTCTTTTCTTGAAAAATTACCAAGAGTTAAAGATTCAGATTTAATATTAAAACAACTTCCACCAGTGATTATTTCGCCATCAGACTTATGAATTTCATAATCTTTTATGTCAACCAAACCACATAAAATAACACTAATAGGGAAATTTCCATTCTCTCTACTTTTATAACCAGCTCTTAACTGTCTTAAAACAGAAACCAAAGTGTCTCCGATTAAAGAATCTATTTCATCTATAAATAAAATGAACTTTTTGTTATATTTTTGAGATATATAAGTTAAAGAAGATTTCAAAGCAGTTTGCCCGCCAACTTTAGTATAAACATTTAACAGTTCGTTCTTTATATCTTTATCATTCAAAGTTAATTCTATCTCACTTCCAATTTCTGACACAATTGTTTTTATACCTGATTCAACATCATGTCTTGCGACTTGTGCAGGTTCAACATTTACATAAATCGCCAAATAATCTTCATCTTCATTAATATAATCCTGCAAAGCTAACATTGTTGAAGTCTTTCCACTTTGTCGTGGAGCATGCAATAAAAAATATTTTTCTTGCATAATTAACATTTCAATTTCTTCTAAATCCCATCGTGTCAACGGCGATATTTGATAATGTAATCGTTCCACCATCGGTCCAGCCGTATTAAAAAACTTTCCTACTTTTTTCATTATTGTTCCTTTTTTTAGTTTATTAAAAATGCATTATACTTGTTATTTATTATTAAAAAACATAAGAGTATAGTCAAATAGGGTTCTTTAATTAACAAATATTGCGACTTATGCAATTTGCATAAGTCGCAATTATTATTATATATTACTTGTCATCCATAAAGTCATAAGATCTTTCATTTCCATACCTTCTGCTTTTGGTTGGAATGATTTTGCTTTATCACTTATTAAAGGATTATTGCTTAAAGCAAGTTTTGCTAATAAAGCTGCTACTGAAAGATCTTTTAAATTCCCTAAATTAATTCCTTCTGATGAAAGAGCATCGCTAAATTGTTTTAAAACTCCAACTTGACCTGTTTCTTCATCTCCTAATAAAAATGTATTTGCTACATCACTATTATTGACAAACCCATCAACAGATTTACCTAAACTAATAGATTTGAAAAATGTTTTAAGAAATTCGCCATCTCCACCAACAATATCAATCTTAGCCGTTTTCATAGCTTCGCCCAATACTTCTGCTTGTGCTTCTGCTATTAACCTATTAACATCAATACCTGCAAGTTCAACTTTTTCTTGTTTAGCAAGTTTTAATTTAAACTCTTCATGTTCTTTACCAACACCATCAAGTTTTTTCATAGCATCCGCTTTTTTAGTAATCCCTTCCGCTTCAGCTGCATAGTTCGCAGCCATAGCATTTGCCTCTGCCGAACCTTGAATTTTTGTTGCTTCAGCTTTAACTTTTGCACGAGCATCAGTTGCTTTAGCATCAGCTAAACCATCTTGCTCAGTTCCAAAAGCATTTGCTTTATGTGCTTCAATATCAGCAGTAGCATTTGCTTTTCCTTCAAGTTCAATAGCGTGAGCTTCTGCTTCTCTAACTTTTACACTTGCTAAACCAGATGCAGACTCTTCAGCAATAATTCCTTCTGCCATCAATTTTTTAGCATCAGCAGATTTTTCCGCTTCTATTTTTGCACCTTCTGCATTAGTAACTGTCTCTTCATAGATGCTTTTTGCAGCTTCTTCTTTTGCTTGTGCTGCTTTTGTTTCTTTAATTTTAAGTTTTTCAGCTTCTCTTTCAGCTTCAATAACTTCAACTTTTCTTAGTCGTTCTGCCCCTGCAAACTCTACTGTATCTTTGATTTTTTCTTGTTCGGTTGCAACAGTTTTTTCAACCATTACTCGTTCACGAATAACATCTTGAATCTTCTTCTTTTCAACCTCAAGAGCTTTATCTTTTTCAATATCTTTAATTGCAACCAATCGTTCTCTTTCAACAGCCTCTAATTCAGTATCTCTTTGAACTCTTTCTGTTTCAACAGCAATAGTTCTTTCTTTTGCTTTCTTTGCAACTTCTATTTGACGATCTTTATTTTCATTGGCGATTGCAAGTTCTTCATCAGTTTTAATTTGTGCAGATTCTGATTTAAATTGCTCTTCAGCTTCAACTTTTTCAGCTTCAGCTTTTTCTCTAGCTTGAATTGTTGCAATTTCTCTTTCTTGTTTTGCTACAGCATCAGCTTCTTGTCTTTCTAATTCAAGAATTTTTTCACGAGTCTCAACATCTTGTCGTTTAATAACCCTTTCTTTATCTCGTTTAAGCTCATTTGTAAACTTTGCTTGCTCAGCAGTTTTATCAACAATTTTTCTGATACCTTGAGCATCCATAATATTATCTGGATCAAGAGAATTTAAAGGTGTTTGTTCTAAATAATCAATAGCCACATCCTCTAATTTATAACCATTTAAATCTTCGCCAATTGTTTCAATAATGCGTTTTTTAAATAATTCTCTTTCTGTAAATAAGTTAGAAAAGTCCATTTGCTTACCAACAGTTTTAAGACCTTCTGAAAATTTAGCTTGAAAAAGTTCTTCAAGAGTTTCTTTAGTGCAAGCTCTTAAACAACCTACAGACTGAGCAACTTTCAATACATCTTCTTGAGTTTTATTTACTCGAACATAAAATGTTACACGAATATCAGCCCTGATGTTATCTTCACAAATAAGTCCCCATTTTCCAGTTCTTTCAATTTCCATTGCTTTAACAGAAATATCCATAATTTCGCCTTTATTTATAATTGGAATAACAACTCCACCTGTAAATGTAACTTTTAAATTGTCTCCCATTTTATTGATAATTAAAGCTTTCCCTTGCTCTACTTTTCTGTAAAACTTGACAATCATAATCAAAAGTCCTATTGCAAAAATAAATGCAGCAAACCCAACAACAACAAATAATAATATATCCCCCATAATCCTTCTCCTTTTTTAGTTTTTTTTAATACTTGACACTTTATAGAAATCTTTTTCATTATCATACTCCACGATGATAGCTTCGTCTCCTTTTTTTAATATTTTTTTATTTTTTGAATGTTCTTTAACCGATATTAGCAAGAAAGAATCTTTAACTTGCAATTCTGCTTGTCCAAAAGACTTTGTTACTTCTGAACTCTTTATTTTACAAACCTGCCCTATCAGATGATGATGCCCACGCACCTGCGTTGTCTCAAACTTATTTTTTAATGGTTTCATAAGCAGACCAGTAATGATAGATGATAATGGTAAAATTATTATAAATGCAATAATATTTGCGATTAGTGCAGGCAAAGCAGGAAAAATGGTGTTAGGAAATAAGTCATTTAACAAATATGCTATCGTCCACATTACAATAGCCAAAACAGATATTATTATACTAATAGGAATAACTCCAATTCCTAAAAAAGAAAATAAAAGATGGAAAACACATTCAGGATTAGCTTCTATGTCATCAACATCTACTCCCTCTACTCCATCAAAAATTTCTATATCAAGAAAACCCAAGATGACAGTAAACCAAAAGAATAGAATTACAATCAAAAAGATTGTATACGGTATTAAATTATAAGCGAAAATCAGTTCTAAGTAAGAGTTCATGTTATTCCTTTATTTATTGGTATATATTCAGTGAACCACATTAAATTATAGTGACCCACAGAGGAAACAAAGTTAAACACTAAGTTTCACAAAGAAAACCTTTGTGTTTTTTGCGAAAAACTTCGTCTACTTTGTGGTAAAATGGGGTTTACTGAATATATACATTTATTGTTTAAATTTCACATCTCCCTATTCATGAAGAGCAGCTTGCTTCTTTATACAGTCAATAAGGACAATCGCAGCCATAGCTTCAACTACTGGAATTGCTCGTGGAAATATACTCGGATCATGGCGACCTTCTGTGATACAAATAACTTCTTCTCCATCTTTATTAATTGTTTTTTGTGGTAAAGCAATTGAAGATGTTGGTTTGAATACTGTTCTGAAAACAATATCTGCTCCTGTTGAAATTCCACCTAAAATACCACCAGCATTATTAGACAAAAAACCATTTTTATCCATTTCATCATTATTTTCTTTACCAGTCATTTTAGCAACTTCAAAACCTTTTCCAAATTCTATACCTTTAGTTGCTCCAATAGATATTATAGCTTTTGCGAGATATGCATCAAGCTTATCAAAAACAGGATCACCTAAACCAGCAGGAGCTCCTGATATAACACATTCTACAATTCCACCAATAGAATTTTTATTATCTCGTGCTTCAATTATTTTATTAATAATTTTTTTTGCGGTTTGTGCATCACCAGATCTGACAATATTTTTTTCAATTTCATCAAAATCTATATCTTTACACTCAATCCCTGCAGCTTCTTTTGTATATGCAGTTATTTTAATACCTTTTTCTAATAATAATTTTTTAGCAATTGCACCAGCGGCAACACGACCTATTGTTTCTCTACCAGATGCTCTTCCACTACCACAATAATCACGAATACCAAATTTTTTATCAAACGACCAATCAGCATGTCCAGGTCTATATAAATCTTTTATATCATCATAAGCAGAAGATTGAGCATCTTTATTATGCACAAGTAGCATAATAGGTGTTCCTGTAGCTTTTCCATTGAAAACACCAGATTGGATTTCAACTATATCGTTTTCTGAACGAGGAGTTGTTACTTCAGATTGCCCTGGTTTTCTTCTATCAAGTTCAGTTTGTATTTCAGACAATATAATATCTGTTCCTGGTGTAACTCCATCAACAATAACCCCCACAGCTCCACCATGTGATTCTCCATAAGTTGTAATTTTAAATAAGTCTCCAAAAGTGCTACCTGGCATCATTATACTCCTCTATTTTATTTATTATCATCTCCAAGACCTCTCTTCGAGAAGCATTGTCAACCTTTACAACAATATCTGCAAGCTCAAAATAGTGCTTTTTTCGTTCTTGATACAAATCGTAAAATGATTTTTCAGGATTTTCAGGATCTAAGAAAGGAGGAATTCCTTTTTTAGAAACCCTCTCATACAATGCTTTAATAGGAACTTCTATAAAAACAACAAGACCTGTTCTTTTGATATGTTTTTTTATTTTATCATTTAGCGGTAATCTACCACCTAACGCAATAATTGAATCCGCATTATGTGAAAGATAAGATGATAATTTTGAAAAAATTTCTTCTTCTTTCAAAGTAAAGTTATCTTCACCATAATCTTTAAAAATCTCACGAATATCACTTTTATTTCCAGTATTTTTTTCATAATCTAATATTATTAAATCATCAGTATCAAAAAAATTGATATTATAATATTTTGCTAATCCAAATCCGTGAGTGCTTTTTCCACAATGTTTCATCCCCGTTAAAATTATATTCATTTCAATTTATTCCTTGTTATTGTTTTTTCTGCTAAAATTAAATCTTCAGGAGTATCAATTCCTATACTTTCTAAATTTGATATTACTACAAATATTTTCACTCCATTTTCAAGAGCACGCAATTGCTCTAATTTTTCACACTTTTCAAACCTGCTTTCTTCTAGGTTAACAATTTTTTCCAAAATATCTCTCCTATAAGAATAAACCCCCCAGTGTTTGAAAATAGTTGTATCTTCCCCACCAACTCGTAAAAAAGGTATTATTGAGCGACTAAAATAAATTGCAAAATTATTAACATCAAAAATCACTTTCACAAGATTTGAGTCTTCTGCTTTTTTATCTCGTTTAATAGGAACAGCAACGGTTCCCATCTCTATATCTTTATTATTTTTCATTTTTTCTACAAGTTCCTCGATAACTTCTGTAGGGATAAGCGGTTCATCTCCTTGAACATTAACTATAATATCACAATCTATATTTTCAATAGCCTCTGCAATTCTATCTGTTCCAGAAGGATGATTTGGCTTAGTCATCACAAATTTGCCTCCGAAGTCTTGGACTACTTTTGCAACTTTTTCATCATCTACAGCAATAATAACATCATCTACATTCTTAGCGGCTTTAGCTTTTTCATAAACCCATTGAACAATTGGTTTGCCTTGCAAATCTGCTATAACTTTCCCAGGAAATCGCATACTTGCGAATCGTGCAGGAATAACAACTATTGTTTTACTCATTTAATTCTCCGTTTTTCTTGTTTTAGT
>JAOZMT010000009.1:6299-10747 GCA_029934175.1 Victivallales bacterium
CACGACACTTGACGCACGATATTTATTTCTAAAATCATAAAGTTTTATTTCTTTTCCGCAATTTATTTTTTCTAATTTTTCTTAATAAATTGTTTTTTTTAGGTGTAGGAACTGGTCCTACTGGGTTTTTAAGTCCCCACTCAATATGTTCCATAAAACGAATTGCATCTTCGCCCTCTAAAACAGGTGTTGGTGCTATTGGTAATGCCATAATATCTCCTTTTATTTTTCTTGACGCACGACACTTGACGCACGACTTTCTAGTTTTTTAAAATACTTTATCTAAAATAACATCGGCTGACTTTTCCCAAGTTAATTTTTTCATATCTTCTCCAGCCTGTATTCCTAATTGCTTAATATGTTCTCTATTATGATAAGCATATTCTATTTGTGCAACAATTTCTCGCAAAGAGGGTTCTTCCCATTCAACTAGACGAATTGAGGCTTTCCTAAATGTTCTCATTCTTTTTAATAATAAAGAATTTTCTTCAGTTAAAATATCTGTATGCCCAGTGTTATACGAGGCTATAACAGGTTTGCCTGTAGCCATATATTCCATTAAAACTAAATTTGTTCCACCTTCACACCTATTTGGAAAAAGTCCAATATCAGTAGTTTTATATAAATCTCGTAATTGCGAGTTATGCACTTGTGGCAAAGTTATAATTCTTGAAGCATCTAATCCATTAATTTTATAAATATGCTCCATCTTTTTTATCCAATCTTTATCTTTTAAATGTTCAAATTTAATAAAATTTGTGGCTTCCATAGTATCAGTGCTTGGATCAAGAAAATTCCACCAACAGTTTACCAAAATAATATCCTTATATTTATCTTGTAATTTCTTAAAAGCAGCTAAAACCATATCTTGACCTTTTCTAAGCTCAAATTTACCACCTGAAAAAATAACAAAAGCATCTTGATTTTTTTGATAGTTTTCTTCTGGATAAAAAAGAGAATGGTCAATACCTTGAATTAAAAGTTCTGTATTATTGATTCCAGCTTCATTCAATTTTTCACAACACCAACTAGAACCTGCAAACACAGTATTATATTTTTTTGCATTTTCAACAGTTTGAGGAACTAATTTCTGCTCAAAAAAAGTATATCCATAATTTTCTTCAGCCCATAAATTTTTATGCATACGATGTAAATGAAAATCTTCAAAACCATGAAAAGCTGCTCCTGGATATATCTTATCTTTATCAAACTCTTCATCTTCAAATGATGTAACAGAGACTTTCTTGCTTAGCTCTTTTTTTAAATATTTGCTACATACTCCCCAGCCAAAGTTTACGCCTTTAGTCAATCCTAAATATATATGTTTATCCATTTTTATTATCCTTTTTAGCTATAATCAACGATAAATATTCATTTGGTTCTTTAGAAGCTTTTTCAAAGTCAGTAATAAATTTTTCTTCTTTATGTCCTACTTTTATAGCATAAATTCCTTCTTTTGAATAATTATTTTCATATAACTTATCTATTATTTTATTTTTTGTTTTGTAAGTTTTAAGTGATATTAAAGTATCTGCAGATGCGACTATAGGATTATTTTCAAATAGCTCTTCATCATAAGCAGGAATAACACAAAGAATTTCCTTGTCTTCTACTAAAGGAAAATTCAATTTAGCAGCAGCAGCTTGATATGATGTTATGCCGGGAACTGTCTCTATTATAACATCACTCAACAGTTTTTTAACTTCTCTCATAAGATAAATATAAGTTGAGTAAATAAGTGGGTCTCCAATAGTTACAAAAGCACAAGTCTTACCTTGTTTTATATATTCTGTTACTATTTTTGCATTTTTTGCATAACTCGCAACTCGTTCTTCATTATCCAAGGACATTGAAAATGTTAATAAAACTCTTTCTGCAGGACAATTAGGAATATCATCTACAATCCCACCAGCAACACTAGATAAACTATTTTTTCCAATAGCATCAAATATAATATCACATTTGCATAAAACATCAACAGCTTTTAAGGTCAATAGCGATGAATCTCCAGGACCAACACCAACACCATAAAATTGAGTTTTATTATTTTGCATAGTTCGCAATTTTGTTTAGTGCTGAAAAAATTGCATAAATCGCAGCTTTATCAATATTAGAATGTTCTCCTGATGCATAAGTTAACTTATCATTATTTTTTAAACCAACATAAGCTAAAGCCTTAGCATTTGCATTCTTCCCAAGAGTTTGTTCTGAAAAATCTTCTAGAACAAAAGGTATAATTTGCTCACTCTGTTGCAAGGCATGCACTGTTGCAGATACAGGACCGTTGCCGTCCCCAGTTAAAAAGATTTTTTCCCCTTTTATTGATATTTCCATTTCTATTGTGATAGTATCACTATCTTCTATAACATCTGGTTTTCTTTTATATGAGATTAATTCATAATCGCCTTTAATATTAATAAAGTTATCATTAAAAATATCTTTTAAAATTCCAGCATCTATCTCATCTCCTTTTTCATCAGCAACTCTTTGAACTGCACGACCTATTTCAGGGTGCATAGCTTTAGGAGGATAAATACCAAATTCGTGTTCTAAAATAAAAATAATACCTCCTTTCCCAGATTGGCTATTTATTCTAATAAGTTTTTCATATTCCTTTCCTAAGTCAGCAGGATCTAAATGCAAATATGGGACTTTCCATTCTTGTTGAAAATATTCTGATACAGAAGTTTTTGCTTCCATTCCTTTTCTAATAGCATCTTGATGAGAACCAGAAAATGCAGTGAAGACTAATTGTCCTGCATAAGGGTGTCGTTGACTTACAGGAATATGCGATGCATCTTCTACTGTTCTGACTATTGAGTTCAAGTCTGAAAAATCTAAATTAATATCTATTCCACGAGAATAAAAGTTTAATGCTAAAGTAACCAAATCAACATTCCCTGTTCGTTCTCCATGACCTAGAATAGTTCCTTCTACTCGTGTGGCTCCTGCTAAAAGAGCCATCTCAGTTGCTGCAATAGCACAACCTTGATCATTATGAGCATGAAGACTTATTGTTGATTTTGACATATAAGGGTATTTTTTGCAAAAATATTCTATCATATCAGCATATTGATAAGGAGGTCTTCTTTCAACGGTTGCTGGTAAATTTAGGATAAAATCCTCTTTATCATCCTTTCCCCAAGTTTCTTGGACAGCTTTACAAACTTCTATTGCAAAATCTATATCCGTATCAGTAAATTCTTCTGGTGAAAATTCATAGCCAGCTTCTTGATACATATTTTCTTCTTTCAATTTATCTACAATAAGTTGCGTCCCATCTATAGCCATTTGAAGAACTTGTTTACGACTGTTTCCAAAGACAAATTGACCATGCAAGTCCGATGTGGCAACATAGCAATGCACAATAGGGCGTTTGGCTCCTTTCAAAGACTCGACTGTCTTATCTATTAAATGTTTTCTTGCTTGAGTTAATACAGATATTCTAACATCAGAAGGAATATGTTTTTCTTCAATTAATTGTCTAACAAAATTGTAATCATCTTTTGAGGCAGATGGAAACCCTACTTCAATTTGCTTAAAACCTATATCAACAAGCATCTTAAAATACTTTAATTTATTTTCAGGGTTCATAGGCACGGGTAATGCTTGATTACCATCACGCAAATCAACAGAACACCACAAAGGAGCTTTGTTAATAACATTATCAGGCCATTGTCTATTTTCTAATTTTATTTTATTAGGATATTTGTATTTATTCATATTTAAAATCTCTTTTTTATTGTTTTTGATATTTATTTTTTCGTGAATTTAATATTGCTCGCCCATTAGGGTCATATAAATGATAATAAATAAATTCTTTTTTATTGATTGTTTCAGCATCAACACCTGCTTGAGGTAACCCCCAAATTATTGAGTATGGCCAAAAGAAAAAATTAACAACAGCGACTGGAATTTGTTGCGTTTCTTCTGTTCCCCATGCTAAATAAACATTTCCTATTCCTGGTAAAATATTTAATCCTGCTGCAAGATATGGATTTTTAACTTTTGTCACTTCAGTTTCTTGAATATCATAAGCTTTAATTTCTCTATACAGATGTTTTTCTGTTCTGCTCATAGTTGAACAACCTGTTATTAAAGTTATAACTGCTAATGACAATAATAAATTCATTTTTTTTCTCATAATAAACTCTCCTTTGTAAAAATTTTTAATAATAAATACTTAATTTATAATATTTTTCCTATATTTCAAGTTTTTAAGCAAATAAATCACTTAAATTTATTATACATAAACTTTTTTATTACAGAAGTTTTTATTGCATTTTATTTGATTTTTTTGCGATTTATGCTATTATACTATTAAAATTAAAAGATTTTAAACATAATTTGAGGAGGTTACAAATGAGTAGAATAGCAAATCCGTTGTATGATACAACATTTAAATATTTAATGGAAGATGAAGAAATTGCAGAAGGTTTTATATCTGC
>JAOZMT010000009.1:10847-17117 GCA_029934175.1 Victivallales bacterium
AAGGATTATTAAATGCAAAAAATTAAAAATATATCTAAAGTCTTTTCTAAGGGAATAGGAACAATATCAAGCTTGATTGCAATATTATTTACTTCTTTTTGGTTAATTCATTCTTTTTATCAACTTAATAAAGAGTCAAAAAAGATTGAAAAAGACTTTATTGCACGAGAGAGGATTATTGTTAAAAATAGAGTTGATAATGTTATTAATAATATAAAAGATGAACTTGATTCGTCTTTAAACAAAGCTAAGTCTATTGTTCGAATTCAAGTTGAAACAACTTTCAATATTGCAAAAACTGTTAATAGTGTATATGGGAATAAATCTATTGAAGAAAAACAAATTTTATTTAGAGAACTTATTCATAATTTAGAATTTGTGAATAAAAATGCTTATTGCTTTGCTATTACTCCTAAAGGTTTAACTATCGCAAATGTAAATGATAAAAAAATTGTAGGGAAAAATGCGTTGCATCTAAAAGATATAAATGGAAAACTTTTTGTTAAAGAATTTGTTGAAGTTGCAACTAATAATATTGAAGGTGGATTTGTTGAGTATTATTTTTATAAAAAGGGTGATAGAAGTAAAACTTATAAAAAAATATCTTTTGTTAAATATATGAAATCATTAAATTTAATAATTGGTTCTGGAATTTATGTAGATGATGTTGAAAATGAAGTTAAAGAAAAAATATTAAAAGATATTGCAAAACAACGATGGGGTAAAGATGGATATATTTTTATTTTTTCATTCGACGGTGTTGTCAAAGCTCATTATAAGAAAAGTTATATTGGGAAAAATAGAATACAAATAAAAGATTTAAAAGGTAAAAAAATATATGAAGAATTAAGAAATGTTGCTAAAAAGGCAAAGGGAGGTTTTGTTGAATATATTGCTATTGCTCCTAAAACTGGCCTGGATGCTAAAAAATATTCTTATGCAAATAGTATTGAACAATTAGAATGGATTGTAGCTTCAGGGTTTTATTTTGATAAGTTAGATAAATTTGTTATTGCAAAGCAGGTAGCAATTCAAGATAATTTATATTTTAATCTTGTTGCTGCATTAATTTTAATAACTCTTTCTTCTTTATTTGCTTTTCTCTTTGCTAAAAAAATATCTCATAATATAAAAGCACATTTTGATTTATTCATAACATCATACAAAGATGCTGGTGCTGAACATAAGACTGTTGATACAGGTAAAATAAATATTGCAGAATTTAAAGATTTAGCACATTCCGCAAATAATATGATAAATGCACAAATCGCAGATAGAGAAAAACTAATTGAAAAAGATAATGAACTTGAACGATTAGTTGAAAAACGAACTGCTGAATTACAACTAATTACAGATCAGTGGAGAGATACTTTTGACTCTATTGACGATATTATTATTATTGTAGATAAAAATCATAAAATTATTCGTTCTAATAAAAAAGCACAAGAATACAAAAAGACTTTAAATATTTTAGGAGATCATTGCTATTCATTTGTTCATGGCTCTAATGCACCTCCTGCAGGATGCAAATCGTGTCCTATGTTATTCGAAAAAGCCACTGGTTCACTTTCAGAAGAATTCTTTGATAAACGAACTAATTGCTGGTTCTATATGTCTGCATCACAAATCTTTGCAGAAAACGGAGAAATTGAGGGTTTAGTTCATATACTTAGAGATATTACAGAACAGAAACTTCTAAAAATAGAACAAGAGAAAATAGAAAAAGAATTGGCTCATTCTGAAAAAATGGTTGCTATAGGAACTTTGGCTGGTGGTATTGCTCATGATTTTAATAATATTCTGATGGGAATTTCTGGATTTATTGATATTACAAATAAATCTTTAGATGATAAAAAACAAACAGCATTTAATTTATCAAAAATTAAAGATTTAACACAAAGAGCAACAGATTTAGTATCACAAATATTACAATTTAGTAGAAAAGATGTAGTGCAGGTTGCTACAATTCAACCAAGGTCATTCATCAAAGAAAATGTAAAAATGATAAAAGCTACATTCCCGGCTCAAATACAAATTGATAGTGATATAGATGCTGAAGGTTATATTGAAGCTGACCCGACGCATTTGCAGCAAATTTTATTAAATCTTGCGACTAATGCAAAATATGCTATGAATAGCGTAGGCTCAATGAAAATCGCTTTATATGATGTTGTTATAAATGAAGATGACTTATGGATTTCTCATGATTTAAAAGTTGGAGATTATGTAATGTTACAGGTGTCAGATAATGGGTGTGGAATTTCAAAAGATATAATTGATAAGATTTTTGACCCATTTTTTACAACAAAAGAACGAGAAAAAGGAACAGGTTTAGGATTAGCTACAATTTATGGATTAATGAAGAATTATGGTGGGGCGATAAATGTTGATACTGAAGAAAATTCATTTACAAAATTTAATTTATTTTTTCCAACAGTAGCACCTATTGCACAAGTCGCAAAAGAAGAAGATATTGCACAAGTCGCAAAATCTTATACTGGGACTGTTATGATTATTGATGATGAAGATATCATTCTTCAAATATATAAATCAATTTTAGGTGATTTAGGTTTTGCGGTTTGTGCATTTGAAAATCCAGTAGAAGCTGTTGCTGAGTTTAAGAAAAATCCACAAAAATATAGATTTATATTATCTGATATGACTATGCCTCATCTAAATGGATTTGAGGTTTTACTTGCTTGTAAGCACATAAGAAAAGATATCCCTTTTATTATTTGTTCAGGGCATAGTGATTTATTATTGGAAGATGGTGTCACAGAAAAAGACATCGTAGGTATTTTAACAAAACCATCAAATCCATCTGATATTGAAAAAATGATTGCAAAGGCATTAAAATAAAAGGAGAATTATGACAAAGATTAATCAATCTGATAAAAAAGCTATTAAATTGGCAAATAAGCGAGATTTAGAAATGGATAAAAATCCAAATATGATGATTTCGCATTCAGAATTAATGAAAAGTTTAACAAATATAAAAATAGAATGTAATATTGAATTAAAATCAAATTTGCAACAAATAATATAGATTATTGTATAATTAAATACAAAATAAGGAGAAAAATATGCAAGCTTTAAAACAAACGGTTATAATTCCTGAAAATCATAAATTAGTAATAAATGTCCCTAGTAATATATCAACAGGGAAAAAAGAACTATTTATAATTTTTGAAAACATAAACAATAAAAAAGAAGAGAAAAAAGAAAGAGTTTTTGACCAATTAGCGGGTAAGTTAAATATACCTAATGATTTTGACGAAGAAAATCAAGATGTCAATAAAATGTTTTATGGAGATTAAAAAATGAATGTAATTATAGATACTCATATATTTTTATGGTTACTAGAAGCTTCAAGAAAAATAAAAACTGAACATTTAAATATTTTAAAAGATAAAAACAATACTATTTATTTAAGCTCTATAAGTGTAGCAGAAATAATGATTAAAAAATCAATTGGAAAATTAGATGTTGATTTTGATATAACAGAAATGTTAAAGCAAATGGGAATAAAATCTTTGAGTTATGATACAGATGCAGCATTGAAATTAATAGACTTACCTTTTCATCATAAAGACCCTTTTGATAGGATGATTATATCTCAAGGAATAATAAATAATTTCAAAATTCTAACATTGGATTCAAAGTTTAAATATTATGACTGTGAATTAATAGACTAATTTAAAAGGGGAAAAAATGATACGACAAGGAGCATTAATAATAATGTCTGGTCCAAGTGGGGCAGGAAAATCTACGATATGTAATAAGGTTTTACAGCAATTATCAAATATTGAATTTTCTATATCTTGCACAACTCGCAATCCTAGAGTTGGAGAGATTGATGGTAAAGATTATTATTTTATTACCAAAGAACAGTTTGATATTCAAAAGAACAACAATGATTTTTTTGAATATGCAAAAGTCCATGGTAATTATTATGGAACTTTAAAAAGTTCAGTTATAAAAAAATTAGAGGAAGGTATTGATATTATTTTAGATATAGATATTCAAGGTGCGATGTCGATTAAACATATTACTAAAACAGATAATTTTTTCGCGAAATCTGTGGAAACAATTCTAATTGCACCGCCGACATTTAAAGAATTAGAAAAGAGACTTCGAGGAAGAAAAACAGATCACGATGATGTTATAAAACAGCGTCTTAAAACATCAATTGAAGAAATGGAAAAATGTGGGGAGTATGATTATTTTTTAATTAACGATAATCTTGATGAAGCAGTTATTAATATGACAAGTTTTATTCGCTCAATACGAATGAAAACAAAAAGAATAAAGGACTACAAGTTTAATGAATAAAATAAAAAATATAACACTGGGAATAACAGGGTCAATTGCGGCATATAAAGCCGCTGATTTATGTAGCAAACTTGTCAAAGATAATTATAATGTAACTGTAATTATGACTAAAGCTGCACAAGAATTTGTTGGCGTGCAAACATTTTTAACTCTATCAAAAAATAATGTAATTACTGGTTTATGGGATCACCAAAACTGGAAGCCTGGACATATAGATTTATCTGATAGGACAGATTTATTTATTGTAGCTCCTGCAACAGCGAACTTTATTGCGAAGTATGCAAATGGTATTGCGGATGATGCTTTATCAACTTATGCTATTTCGCACACTTCGCAAGTATTAATTGCTCCAGCTATGAATCCAAAAATGTGGAATAATCCTGCCGTCAAAAATAATATAAAAACAATAACTAACTATGGTTCAATTATCATTGGTCCAGCAACTGGAGAAGTTGCTTGTGGAGATAATGGTAAAGGGCGAATGAGTGATATTAAGGAGATAATAAATGCAATCAAACAACTTTAAGAAAGAAATAATAACCCTTACGATAGATGATGTTGCTTATGGAGGCAAAGGAGTAGGCAGAGTTAATGGGATAGTTCATTTTGTATCAGGTGTGATAAAAGGTGAAAAGGTTCAAGTAACAAAAACTAAAGAGAAAAACGATATTATTTTTTGTAAACTGCATAAGATATTAGAGGCTTCGCCTTTACGAATAAAACCTGTTTGTCCTTATGCAATTCAAGTAGAAGAAAGTAAATTGCGAACACATTTGACTTGTCCAGGTTGTGCATATCAACATATCGAATATAAAGAAGAAGTGCAAATAAAAAACTCTCAATTTAAGGAAGCATTAAAAAGACTTGGGGACTTTAAAAACCCTAATATTTTGCCTCCAATTCCTGCACCAAAAGATTTAAATTATCGAAATAAAATCACAATGAACACAGAAATTGAAGCTGGTGAAGTTGCTCTCGGATATTATATGGAAAATCAAGTTTCAATTTTAGATATTCCAGAATGTGCATTGGCTCATAAAGAGATTAATGATTTAATTATAAAAAAGAAAAGTGAGAAAAGTTTTTATCACACTTTAAAGAATAGTAAAATAACAGTTTCATTTAGACACACAGAAAACAATGGTGCTTCATTTTGGAGAAATGAACCAAACAGTAAAGATTCTTGGTTAAAAGAGAAAACTGTTCTTGGTGATTTTTCTGTTCCAAAAGGTAGCTTTTTTCAAATCAATCCGCAATGTGGAGATATTTTAATATCGAAAGTAGAAGAAATCATTAAAGAAAAAAAACCGAAAAGTGTTATTGATTTATTTTGTGGGATTGGAATATTTGGCATAATTGCAGGATTATCTGGAGCAAAAGTCATAGGAATTGATATTGATAAAAAAGCAATAGAAGTAGCAAAATACAATGCAAAAGTTCGTGGATTAGACAATTGTAAATTCATAGCTGGCGATGCAGCAAAAGTTATTAGTCGAATTTTCAATGATATTCCAGAAGATGATTCAATTTTAATTATAGATCCTCCAAGAACTGGATTAACAAGATTAGCAAAAAGCATAATAACACAATATAATTTCAAAACAATTATTTACATATCATGTGCAACAGACACTTTTTGTAGAGATGCAAAAGAAATATGTTACACAGGATATAATTTGCACAGTTCGCAAATACTTGATATGTTTCCTCGAACAGCTCACTTTGAATCAATAAATATTTTTGAAAAATAAAAATCATTTCTCTAAATTTTTGTATCCTCTATAAGCTTAGCAGGCATTATTTTTTGGACTTATTCTTAACTCCATTCTTCACCGAACGCAGAGGAAAGTAAAGATTTTTAACCACGAAAAACACGAAAAAAGAGAGTTTTTTGCGACTTATGCAATAGTCTATTTCTTAAATTGATTATTGGATATT
>JAOZMT010000221.1 GCA_029934175.1 Victivallales bacterium
TCTGCTCTTAATTATTCTGCTTAACAAGAAGAAATTTAATATCAAATTTTCAAAATGATCCTGTCTATCTTGAAAATCCTGTTATCCTGTCAAAACAGTTGTTGCAGCTTTTATTATTTACATCTTTCATTTTTTTAATATTCTACATTTTTTCAGCATTAACAATCAATTTTAATAAATTTAAAGAATTGTGTAGTTATTCATAGCTTTCAATATCTTGTAATACTGCCTTAGGCTCTCCATTTTCTGTAAAAATCATTGCTCTATGATTTTCATTTACACTGTTAATCGCAGTTAAAGAATTTTTTTCTAAATAACTCACACTTTTGATATCTTGCTTTAAATGCATAGTTCCTCCTGTTTTTTATTAATATTTTTCATTTTTTCCTTATTTTTAGTTGTATTTTAAAAAAAATCGTGCATATTATATAATTTAATACATATTATATAAAAATCAACTTTAAAAATATATAAAACAGGAAAAACTTATGAAACAAAAACTTCTTTTATGTCTCGCTGTAGCTTTTGGGGTTCTCGCATTTATACTAACTTATCGTCAAATTCAAAAAGAACGAGATAAAGCTCTTGGAGGAATTGAAAATGTTGTGATTCTTGTTCTTAATAAAGATATGACGAAAGGTGAAAAAATCAAAGAACGAGATTTGACTCCTAAAAAAATACAAAGAACTAGAACAAAACGGGGTGGATACTCTCAAGGCGAAGTATTGGCAAAAGATCTAAATAGAATAATTGGTCGTGAATTGTTATTTACTTCAAGTAAAGGATATAGTATAAGATGGGCGGATTTGAAATCTGAACAAGGAAGATTAACTGGTTTACCTTCGGTTATTCCTAAAAAACATAGAGCAATTTCTATTTCAGTCGATGCAACTGCTTCTGTTACAAATCTTATTAAGCCAAATGATAGAGTTGATATTATTGGAACTTTTAGATTTCCTGAAATGAAAGGAGATAAATCATTTGATACTCTAACTCTAACAATTCTCCAAAATGTTCATATACTAGCTACTGGAAGAGAATATAGAAATTATGGATTAGCAAATACACAAGGTCGTTCAAGAGGATATAGCACAATAACACTTGCTCTTATGCCAAAAGAAGTTGAAATGATAGTTTTCGCTTCACAAAAGGGTAGATTATCTTTAAGTTTAAGAGGATATGAAGATACACAAATAGAAACAAATGTTCAAAGTGTAAACTTTAAATACTTAGAAGATAATATTGATAAGTATAATAAAGAGCGCGCTAAACGAGAACAAAACATTCTTTATAAAAGATAAGCGAGGTTAGTTATGGAAATCATAATTCAACAACCGAATAAGCCTGATGAAACACGCAAACTTTATCCAGGGACTTACAGAATAGGAGCTAGTCCTGCAGCTCATATTTCACTTAATAGACCTGAAATATCAGGTCAACATGCACAATTAATTGTGACTGAAACAGAGGTGAAAATTCTAGATGTAGGTAGTAGTAATGGGACTTTTTTAAATAATCGTCCAGTTGGAGCAGTTGCAATTTTAGCAGAACAAGGTTCAAAAATAAAGATTGGAGAAGTTTTTATTATTGTTAAGTTTCAAGAAGTGCATAAGTCGCAAAGTGAAACAATTCCCCCAATAGAGAATACTCAAAAATATAATACCCCTGTAAATAGCACAAATCGCAGTCACGAAAAATTACCTATTTTTAAAGTATCAAATATACCTGCTAGTGCTAGACCTTTAGTTCAAAAAATCAAAAAGGAAGGACATATCGAATTAATGACTCGTTTGAATTTAAAACGAATGGCTATTTCTGGAACGACAGATGAAGAATTAAGAGAGCAAGCTAAAACTGCAATTCATGGGATATTATCAGAATTAACAATCCCTTTACCAGCTGGAGTGTCTTTAGGTAAAATAGAAAAAGAATTGGTAAATGAAGCCATTGGGCTTGGACCTTTAGAAGATTTAATAGAACGAGATGATATTACTGAAATTATGGTTAATGGTCCAAATAATGTTTTTGTGGAGCAAGATGGTAAGTTAATGAAGACTGACACTGCTTTTGCAGATGACAACCAAGTATTGGCTGCTATTGAAAGAATAGTCGCTCCTTTAGGAAGAAGAATTGATGAAAGTTCGCCTATGGTAGATGCTCGTCTTCCAGATGGTTCTCGTGTTAATGCTGTAATTCCACCGCTTGCTCTTGATGGGCCTTCGATGACTATCCGAAAATTTTCAAAAATACCATTGGAAGTTAAAGATTTAGTTAAATTTGGTTCTATATCTGAGGATATTGTTAAATTCCTTAATATTTGTGTGCAAATAAGAAAAAACATTATTATATCAGGTGGAACTGGTTCTGGAAAAACTACTTTATTAAATATTTTGAGTTCATTTTTACCAGAAAAAGAACGAATTGTAACAATTGAAGATGCTGCAGAATTACAATTGCGTCAACAACATCTTGTGCGTTTAGAATCTCGCCCTCCAAATATTGAAGGTCGTGGAGAAGTTAATATCAGGGATTTAGTCCGAAATTCATTACGGATGCGACCAGATAGAATTGTTATTGGAGAGTGTCGTGGTGGAGAAGCTTTAGATATGCTACAAGCAATGAATACTGGTCATGATGGTTCTTTAACAACTGTCCATGCAAACTCTCCTAGAGATGCTCTTGCTCGTTTGGAAACTTTAGTTTTAATGTCAGGTTTTGATCTTCCTCTTCGTGCTATACGAGAACAAATATCATCTGCTATTACTATTATTGTCCAAATAACAAGAGAAAAAGATGGTTCGCGTCGTGTTATGAATGTTAGTGAAATAACAAAGATGGAAGGCGATATTATAACACTACAAGATATATTTGTATTTAAACAAGAAGGCTGGAAAGATGATAAAATATATGGTAAATATATGGCAACAGGAAGTATTCCATCATTTATGGACGAAATCAAACGAGCTAATCTAGATTTAGATATATCAATTTTTTCAAATAAAGAAAATGGGTTTTAAATTATGGCTATTGATACAAATACACTTATTGCAAGTTTTTGCTCTTTTATTTCTGTCTTACTCGCAACTATTGTTTTAGTAGATTTTATAACTTATACTTCAAACAATTATAAGGAACAATTTGTAGCAGGAACTGCATCTGAACTAGATGATGTTCTTATACAAATGCCTCCAAATAAAGTTTTTGATATTAGTCTTGCATTAAGCACAATATGTTCTCTTATTGCTGCTCTATATTTTGGATTTGGTGGAGAAGAAGTATCTATTCCTAAAGTAATTATTGCAGTTGTTATTACTATGTTAATTATATTTCCTATGCCTAGGCTTTTTTTAAAATACAAAAGGAAACAAAGAATTGCAAAATTTAACACCCAACTTGAAGATGTTCTTATTTCAATTAGTAGTGCATTAAAAGCTGGATTTAGTATTAATCAAGCATTAGAAAGTATTGCTAAAGAAGATAAAAATCCTTCTTCCATAGAATTTAGATTATTAATGCAAGAGCTTAGATTAGGAACTCCTTTAGAAGATGCGTTAGATAATATGGTAAAAAGATTAGGTAGCGATGATTTCGAACTTGTCGCAACTGCAATTATTACAGCGAGACAAACTGGCGGGGAATTAACAGTAACACTTGAACGACTCGCTAGTATGATTCGTGAAAGAATGAGAATTGTAGGTCGACTTAGATCTTTAACGGCTCAAGGTAAACTTCAAGCATATTTAGTTGGTGCAATGCCTTTCTTTTTAATGTTTATAATGACTTATGTAGCTCCTAATATGATGGCTGCTTTTTTCGATAACATCACAGGTATTATTATTATTGTCGTATCATCTTTATGGGTTATCATGGGATTTTTTATAATTAAAAAAATTACAAATATTGACATATAAAAATGTCATATAATAATAAAATAAAACGACCTAAATTACCACCGTGGATAAGGGTTAGGGTTTCTGCTGGAACAGATAGAGGAATGGTTGAAAATATTTTAAGTGATTTAAAATTAAATACTGTTTGCAGTAGTGCAAAGTGTCCTAATCTCGGAGAATGCTGGAATAAAAAAACTGCTACATTTATGATTTTAGGAGATAAATGCACTAGAGACTGTAAATTTTGTGCAGTTAATCACGATACTAAACCTAGTCCGATTGATAATGAAGAACCTGCACGAATCGCAGAAGCTGTTCAAAAATTGGGACTAAAATTTGTTGTTATCACAAGTGTTACTCGTGACGACTTGCCTGATGGAGGAGCTGCACATTTCGCAAAATGTATATCTACGCTAAAAGAACAAAATCCTTCTGTTGGCATTGAAGTGCTTACACCTGATTTCAATGATAAATTAGTGGATATAAAAACTGTTTTAACTGCTAAACCTATGATATTTAATCATAACATAGAAACAGTTGAAAGGTTGTCCAAACAAATAAGAAGCAAGGCAAATTATAAAAAATCATTATCTGTATTAAAAAAAGCCTCGGAAGCAGGAGATGGAATTCTAATAAAGTCAGGTTTAATGGTTGGATTAGGCGAGACAGATGATGAGATTATTCAAACGATAGATGATTTACATTCAGCAGGAGTAAACATTTTAACAATAGGACAATATTTACCACCAACATCTAGTCATTGGGAGTTGCAAAGGTATCCTAAGCCAGAATTATTTGAGCAATGGCAAAAATATGCATTAAAAATAGGTTTTAAATATGCGGCTTGTGCACCGTTAGTCAGAAGTTCATACAATGCTGAAAATCTCGTATCTGACTTAAGAAAAAAATAAGTGTTTCTTCTTAACTTCGTCCAATGAATATGATTTTTTTAGACAGGATTTTCAGGATTTACAGAATCATTTTGAAAATTTGATATTAAATTTATTGTATATATTCAGTAAACCCCATTTTACCACAAAGTAGACGAAGTTTTTC
>JAOZMT010000222.1 GCA_029934175.1 Victivallales bacterium
AGCAATTGTTATCATCTTTCAAAAAGTATATTTTTCAACCGTTCACAGTATATAATTGAAATAGTGGAATTTACGATATAAATTATTAATATAGTTAATGTTTTATATCGCAGATTCCGCATTATCAAAGTTAAATGATTGTAATATTTTTCACAACAAAAAAGGAGTTGTAAATGATAAACAATACAACAATTGACATGGGGAACGGAAAGGTTATTGAGATTGAAACTGGTAAAATGGCGAACTTAGCAAATGGTTCATGCACATTAAGAATGGGAGATACAGTATTATTTGTAGCTGCTTGTTCTGGATCTGCAAGAGATGATGCTGATTTTTTCCCATTACAAGTTGATTACAGAGAAAAATATACAGCTGCAGGAAGATTTCCTGGCGGATATATTAAAAGAGAAGGAAGACCTTCAGAAAAAGAAATTCTTACTTGTCGTGTAACAGATAGACCTTTAAGACCTCTTTTCCCAAAAGGATTTTATGATGAAGTTCAAGTTCAGGCTTTACTTTTAAGTGCAGATGGTGTAAATGATGCAGATGTTCTTTGTATGCTAGGTTCTTCTGTTGCATTATGTCTTTCAGATTTACCATTCGGAGGTCCTATAGGAGCTTTAAGAGTTGGTTTAATTGATGGTAAATTCATCGCAAATCCAACTAATGAAGAAATGGCAGCAAGTTCATTGGATTTAATTTATGCTGGTCTAGAAGATAAAGTTATTATGATAGAAGGTGAAGCTGATGAATGTTCAGAAAAAACTTTAAGAGAAGCAATGGATTTTGCAAATGAGATGGTGAAAATTCAAATAAAATCACAATTAGAACTTCAAGCGAAAGCTGGTCGTCCTAAAAAAACTCCTTCATTATGCTTAGTTCCAGAAAATATTGAAAATGCATTAACTGCGGCTTGTGCAACTAAAATAGATGAAGTTTGCGTTATACCTGGGAAAGAAGATAGATTAAATGCTTTAGATTCTTTATTTGCTGAAGCTTCTGAAGTTGTAAAAGCGGAAATTACAGATGTAGAAGCTGGCGTTTTAGTTAAAGAAATGAAAAAATGTTATGATGATTTAACAAAAAATGCTATTAGAAAAGCTATTTTAGAAAGAGGATATCGTCCAGACGGTAGAGGAGCAGATGATCTTAGACCTTTATCAGCTGAAATAGATACAATTCCTATTGTTCATGGAGCTAGTTTATTTTCTCGTGGAGAAACACAAGCATTAGTTATTACAACTTTAGGTGGTTCTAAAGATACTGAAAATCAAGATTCAATTACTGGCGAATTTATTAAAAAACCATTTTATCTTCATTACAACTTCCCTAACTATAGTGTTGGTGATGTTGGTAGAATTGGAGGAACAAGTCGTCGTGAGATTGGACATGGAAATTTAGCTGAACGCTCTCTGAAAAAAGTTATGCCTAAAGATTTTCCTTATTCAGTTCGTTGTGTATCTGAAGTAATGGCATCAAATGGTTCAACTTCAATGGCAAGTGTTTGCGGTGGTTCATTATCACTTATGGCTGCAGGAGTTCCTATAAAAGCACCTGTTGCAGGTATTTCTTGTGGATTAGTTACAGATGACTCTAAAAAAATACTTTTGACAGATATCTTAGGTGCAGAAGATCATTTTGGTGATATGGACTTTAAAGTTTGTGGAACTAAAGATGGTATAACTGGCTTCCAATTAGATTTAAAATTACCAGGTATTTCTTTAGACTTACTTGATCAAGCAATGGAAAAAACATTAAATGCAAGATATAAAATTTTAGATGTTATGAATGGTTGTATTGATAAATCTCGTGAAAGTGTAAGTCAAAATGCTCCACAATATGTTAAATTAAAAGTTAATCCAGAGAAAATTGGAATGATTATTGGTCCTGGTGGAAAAAATATCAAAGCATTAACAGAAAATTCTGGTGCTTCAATTGATATTTCAGATGATGGAACAGTTAATATATTTGCTCCTGATGGTAAAGCTTTAAGTTTTGTGAAAGATCAAATCGAAGGAATGACATCAGAAGCTGAAATTGGAAAAGTTTATAAAGGTTTAATCAAAACCGTTAAAGATTTTGGTGCTTTTGTAGAAATATTACCTGGACAAGAAGGGTTATTACACATTTCTGAATTAGCTGATTATAGAGTTCAAAATGTTACAGACCTTTGTAAAGAAGGCGAAACAGTTTCTGTTAAAGTTCTAGACATTGATGGAAATGGAAGAATTCGCTTAAGTCGCAAAGCTGCATTAGCAGATATGGACTAAAAATAAATATCCTCTCTTTTGTAATGAAAGAGAGGTTTTTTATAATAATTTAAACTTAGGATATTCATTATGCCATTAATAGGTGTTGAAAAAGAAACAACTTTAGATAAAAAAGCTATCGCATTTGAGAAAAAAATGTTAATTAAAAAAATTAGTGATATGGACTCTTTGCCTGTGCCAAATGACCATATTATGAAATTAATGCTTTTAATTAGAGCTCCTGATGCAGATATGGATCAAATTATAGCTTTAATTGAACATGACCAAGCTTTGGTTGGAGATGCTTTAAAATTAATTAATTCTGGTTATTATGGAATGACAAAAACCATAGATTCTATTAGGGCGGCTGTTGCTCTTTTAGGTTTGTTAAATATAAAAAAGCTTGTTTATTCAGCAACTATAATGGGTATGTTTTCAGAAGATGAAAAAAATGAGTGGAATCACTCCTTTGCTTCATCTACCCTTATCCAATCAATCATTGATAGTGAAAATATTGCTACTGAGTGTGATTTATCATTAGCAATGCTTTTACATGACATAGGCAAAGTAGCTCTTAGAAGGTTTTCTCCAAAAAAATACCAATTAGCAATATATCATTCTTATAATGATAAAATATCTATACATAGAACAGAAACAAGAATGATGCACCTTAATCATACAGATATTTCTGAAATGTTATTAAAGAAATGGAATATGTCTGAATCTATGATATATCTTGTAGTTAATCATCATATTGAAAATATTCCCGAAGAGTTAAAAAAAGAAATTGCTTTAATGCAATATGCCAATTGGATAGATTGTTCTCTTCGTGGATTTATTGTAAATCCTCCATCTGAAGAACTAATGGAAGAAGCAGGATTAACTTTATTGCTAGAAGATAAAGCAAAATGGTCAGAATTTCAAACTGCATGGATTATAGAAAATGAAAGTGCTGATGTGATTAATCCGCTAGAAGAGGATATTGTTATAAATACAGATACAAAAAAAATGAAAAGAGTTGATTACGATCCAGCTCAAAAAACAACTAATCTAGAAGATACTGATACCAAAACATTAAAAAAAGTAACAGTTGACGATACGGCATCTATTCGCCTGAAAATGCGAGAAAGAATACTTAATAAGCGTCAAGAAGAAACAGGTAGCTTTAAGGCTCCTAGCAGTTATAAAGAACAAATGAAAAATGCGTCAAAAACAGCTCTTCAATCATTTGCTTCTGGAGAATTGAAAAAAGAGGAAGGGGTAAAGAAAAGATTAGAAATAATGCTAGATAAAGAAAAAGAAGATTTTATGAAAAGAACAGGTAAAGATGATAAAAATTAAACTTTTAGATGAAAATTACAAAAAAAAAATAAATTCATTATATTCAAGACCATCATACCCAGAGGCTATAGAAAATAATGTTAAAGAAATTATTCAAGATGTCGCAATAAATGGAAATAAAGCTATTGTTAAATATGCTAAAAAATTCGATTTTGTTTCGTTAGATAAAACACAACTACTTGTTACAGAACAAGAAATTAAAAATGCTGAGTCTATTTTATCGCAAGATGATAAAGTTGCGATTTGTGCAGCTTTAAAAAATATTAGAGCATTCTCAGAATACAAGAAGCCACAAAATTGGAATATTCAACCACGCGAAGGAGTATCTGTTGGAGAAAGATATACACCTATGGATAGGATAGGAGTATATATACCAGGCGGCACAGCACCATTAGTTTCAACAGTTCTTCATACTGCAGGAATTGCACAAGTCGCAGGAGTAAAAGAGATTGTTGCTGTAACTCCTCCACAAAAAGATGGAAGTGTTCATCCTGCAATACTATATGCTTTAAGCCAAGCTGGAGCAACAGAAATATATCGAATTGGTGGTGTTTATGGCATTGCTGCAATGGCTTATGGGACAGAAAGTATTGATAAAGTTGAAAAAATTGTAGGTCCTGGGAATGCATATATCACGGCTGCAAAAAAATTGGTTTTCGGAAAAGTTTCAATTGATATGGTTGCTGGGCCATCTGAAATTATGATTTTAGCTGATGAGACTGCAAATCCTGCATATATCGCAGCAGATATGCTTTCTCAAGCCGAACATGGCAGTGGATTAGAACAAGCAGTTCTTGTGACAAATAATTTAGAATTAATTGATAAAGTTCAAATTGAAATTAAACTTCAAACAAAAAAATTAAATAGATCAGAGCCAATAGAAAAAGTTACACAAAATGGAATGTTCTTTATAGAAGTTCGTAATATGGATGAAGCTGCACAAATCGCAACAAATTATGCACCTGAACATTTAGAAATAATGTGTAAAGAAGCTGCACAAGTCGCAGAAAAAGTAAAATCAGCAGGGGCTATATTTATTGGTGAATGGACTCCAGAGCCTGTAGGAGATTTTGTTGCTGGTCCAAGTCATGTTTTGCCTACTGCGAGCAGTGCAAAATTCTTCAATGGTCTTTCTGTTAGTGATTTTTTTAAGCGGACAAGTATTGTGCATTACAAAAAAGAGGCGTTAGAAAAAGAGTTACCATTTATTCAAAGAATAGCAGATATGGAAGGGCTTGATGCTCACAAAAATAGTGTGGCTATTAGATTCCAGAAGTAATTTTTTGGTAGCGTCCTTACTTGCTGACCTGAAAAATATATACTTTAATATCTTTT
>JAOZMT010000223.1 GCA_029934175.1 Victivallales bacterium
GTGTTTCAATTTGAGTCTCACCATACAAAGGCAACGACATAGCCCTTAGTTGGTCGACTAACAAAAATACTATATTTGGTTTTTTATTCATAATATTTTCATTTTTGTAGTTCATAGTGTTGAACTGTTTTGACCACGGAATTCACGGAACTCCACGGAAGTTTATTTTTTCTTTTAATGTTCTGAATTTTCAAATAACGGGAAAACACTATTTCCCTCTGAATTTTCAATTGAACGATTAATATTTAACTTTACAACATTATATAAAGGTAATGATATAAGTTCAAAATTCACATTACAATTATCATTAGGGATAGATATATCTACTTTTTGTTTTGAAGGTTTATTTAAATCAAAACGACAAGCTGTTTTAGATTTTTTTTGCTTAATGAACTGATGCAAAGATTTTAAAGAACCAGATTTTCCAGATTTAACTTCAACAGGAACAATTTTATTATTTATAGAAATAAGGAAGTCAATTTCTGCATTTTTTGATTTACCTTCTCTTAACCAATAAAAGAGTTCAGGCTTTGCATTTAAAAGATTAGAAAAAAATAAATGTTGTGCGATAAATTGTTCTGCAATATTTCCTTCATTTATAAAACGAACATTCTTTAAAGTTTCTAAATTTAAATGTTTAACTCCACAAATTGTATTAACCAACCCTATATCTAAAAAATATAATTTATATTTTTTAGAATTAACTTCAGCTCCCAAAGGTATTCCTGTTCCATTAGAACATTTTACTTTATTTATAACTCCTGCTTTTATTAGAAGATTTATCGCGGTTTTAACTTCTCTTGACTGAGCATTTGAATCAATATTTGAATATTTAATTTTATTGCCAAGAAACCTAGGAACATATTTAAAAACTGTTTCTAGCATTGTTAATTGTGAATGAGTTGCATATTTCGCAAAATCATCTTGATAAGTTTCTATAATTGATAAATGAACATCCACAACATCTTTTAAACTTTCTGTATCAAGAAAAGTTGAAATAGCCTCAGGCATACCGCCAACTATTATAAAGTCTCTTAAAAGAAGAGAAAGCTGTTCATGAGCTGTTTCTGAAAAATATTCAAAATCATTTTTATTAATATATTCAATTAATTTTGTTTTTTTATTTGCCTCCAAAAATTCCATGAAATTCATAGGACCTAAATAAAGATATTCAATGCGTCCAACAGGCATTGAATAGTTATGTTTAGATAAAGTAAATTCTAATAAAGAACCAGCACTTATAACTGCTAAATCTGGTAATTCTTCATAAAAATAACGCAAACAGGCTATTGCTTCAGGTGTTGCTTGAATTTCATCAAAAAATAAAACTTTTTGATCTGGCTTACTCAATTCTTTATCTGTAATAAACTCTATTTCTTTACATATTTCTTTAATGTTTTTTGTTTCAAATAATTTATTTAATTGTTTATATTTTTCTAAATTTAATTCAATAAGTTCAATCTCATTATATTTACAAAAGTTTCTTACAAGTGTAGATTTCCCAACTTGCCTAGCTCCTCGAATAACAAGTGGTTTTCTTTTTCTTTTAAAAAACCAATGTTTTAAATATTCCTCTGATTCTCTTTTCATTAAACTATTCTCCATAAGTATTATTTTTAATATATTAGTAATATTACTATATTTAATATATCATGAACTATAAACTTTTACAAACAAAAAAAACAAAAAAAACGTTAAAAACTGCATTAAATGATTAAAACAACCCGATAAAAACTGCATTAAATGATTAAAACAACCCGATAAAAACTGCTTTATAAGACTATTCATTATCAACTAATTTCTTTTTAGCTTCTAATAATTTGCGTAAAACGCAGATTTCGCAGATTAACACAGATTTTTTTAATTCAGAATTATTAAATCAGAATTATATATTTAATGAATTTTTTCAGGATTCTTATTTGGTTTTATCAAACCCAGCACGATGTGCTGAGCTAGCAAAATATATCCTTTCATGATAAAAAGCTCTTGCTGACAACTGATAGCTGACCGCGCCTTGCCTGCGAATCCAAACTTGTATTACTCGCGTAATGGTAAGAGTTCATATCCATTAGCTCTAGCAGCTTTCAGTAAAAATGTCATCGTCTTTAATTTATCCATACCATTCCAAATTATTTGATAGCCTGGCATCTTATCTTTTTGTTTATTTTCATACCCTCCGAGGTTAGACACAATATTTAAAGCTTCTTTAATATTTATTTTATCTGTAGTTTTTTTTCTATGTTAACAAAATTCCGTTAAATTGACTAATTAAAGGTCTTTAATTAGGAATTCAATTTTTTGATCTTTTTTTAAGATTTTATTTATTTCATCTGGTAATTTTGATGTTGTTAATTTAAACTTTAACATTTCCTTTCTAATAATTTTTATATCTATTTCTGAAAAGACTTCAGCAAGATTTTTTTTGCCATTCATCATAATTTTCATATACTCTTCATTATCTAAATTCTTAACTAATGGCGTGTCCGCAACCATACCTTGAATTGTCCTGCCCACAGAATTATCACCTGTTTTTCTTTTGATGTTTCGTGTAAGACCTCTAAATCCTTGCTCCATTAGATTATTTGTTCTCCTTCATCAGTTTTTATTACGATAGGATCCGCAAATAATTGTTCTTTATATTTATTGATTTGAGTAAAGAATTTTTTTCCTTTTTCAGATTCAACAAATTTATTATTCAATTTTTGCTCTTCTATAAAATCTTCAACTTTTAATTTTATTGTTTTTATATCAATATCCTCCTCTTCATTTAATCCTTTTTTACCTATGACCGATGCTATTCTCATAGCTTCTCGCAATAAATCAAAAATAACCATGTTTTTTTTCATTTTTAACCATGTTTTTTTTGATATTTTATCATCAACAATATCAGTTAATATTTGAGTAAAAGTCTTTTTGATTTTTATGAGGTCGCATAAATCATTCTCCGAGGATTCTTTTGTTGGAATTTGTATTGTTTTTATTATTTTAAAAGCTCTTTTAATTCTATCATGTAAATCATAATACGGTCTGTCAAATGGGAAACCATAACCATTTGAATCACTTTGCCAATCATTTAACCAAGCAAGTAAAGAATAGAGTTTTAGGAGTTTTTTTTGAAATTCTTTATTATTTTCTTTATTATTATTTTCATAGATCAACTTAATATCTTTCAATAAATTTTTTATTTTAACTCGAGTTTTAAATTTTCTTAATTGGGCTCTTAATATCTCATTATCTTCATTTAATAAATCTTTTCCTAAATCACGAAGAAAATGAAAATGACAAATTAAAATTATAATATTAGGGAATACATGTTTTACAGCTTTCATTATACCTTTTCCCATATCTTGCACAACTCGCAAAGGTTCTCCAAATTGTCCTTTTATTTTTTCTAAAAATGGGATTATAAAATCACTATGTTCAGAATCTATTTTATCATTAGCCAAAACAATATTTGAAATACCATCAACCCCACTCATAACTCTTTTGCCTCCAGTCCCACCTAAAGCATCAAGATGAAGAATATAACCTCCGTTGTTATCCATAAATTCAATAATCCTATGACTATTTTGTTTATGCCATTCTGATAAATATATTACAAATTTTTTTGCTAAAACTTCAATTTCACTAATAGACATATTAACATGTCTTTTTGATAATCCAACATGAATTTCTCTTGCTTGCTTGTTTGTTTGATACATTTCTCTCCCTATAAATTCAATTAATTCATAAGAATTGTTTGCTTTAGGTGGCACTACTTTAAGAAGTTCTTTAGATTTATAGATAGTGTTGCATTCTAAACAATGAACTTGTTTTTCATGTGCTAAAACTGAACCTATGTCTAATATATTGACACTGATTTAAAATTAGTTTTATATGGATTTATAGGAGCCCCACAACACTCTGATTTTTCTGTATTAGCATCAAATAAAACCACTGGTTCGTAATCTAACTTAATATCTAAGTTCATCTTATCTTTTACCTTATCCCATAATTCTCTAAGTAAAATAATTTCTGAATAAACAATTTCTCCTTTAGTAATATTATGATAATTAAAAAAACATTCAATCTCTGATGAAGCAATAGTAAAGCCTTGACTTGTTATGGTTTTAGCGAATTCCTTCACTCCTAAATTAGGGTTTTTCATTCGCTCAATTAATGCATAAATATACCCTAAATTTAAAATATTGTTTTCAGTAAGAGCACTTGAGAATCTTTTAGTTTTTTGAATTTCAAAGCGTTCTTCATTTATTGAAAAATAAACAAAAACTGAATCAATCTTCTCTCGTAGAACCATCCCTTTTGAGGTTAAGTTTGATAAAATAGATGAAAGTTTTGTTTGCAATAACTCTTCTAAGCTTTTTGCTGTTATTCCTTCTGGAGATTCTTCTATTTTTGAAATTAAGGTTTTATTTAAATTCCCTGAACTTGAAAATTTAATTCCATTATATTCCCAAAATCCATCAGGACTATGTGCTATTATATGTGGTAGTGAATAATATTGATTATTTTTATTCAATGATGTTATCCCTCCTATTTTTTTAACATGATATTTAGCTGAAGCAATTGTTATTTTAAATTTTTCACATATCTCTTTTAATGTTAATATGCTTTCTTTTTTAAACATATTTTCAAGCCTTCTTCTACTTATACTCATAATTTACCTCTTTTTTTTGAGACAGTATGTCTTTTATGTTGATAATTAGACATACTAGAGCATATAAAGCAAGAAAAGCAAGTTTTTTTTAATTATTTTTCATTTTTTATACAGAAGATAATGTATACTATGCCAGTAAACAATGAAATTCATTCTTTTACACACTTGTAAGTTGCTTAAAGAAAAGACTTAACGGAATTTTGTTAACATAGGTTTTTATTATTTTAAAAGCTCTTTTAATTCTATCATGTAAATCATAATACGGTC
>JAOZMT010000224.1 GCA_029934175.1 Victivallales bacterium
TTTTTTTGTGCTTCGCACACGCTAGGCAAGATGCCTGACGATACTTTGCAGGCAAGATATCTGCGTTACTTTTTACTTCGCTAGTTTTATTGTTTATTTTATCTAAAATCGAATCCCGAAATGTTAGTTATTCAAAACTCCCAAAGTCAAAAATAAAAATCCAAATGAGACTCCACTAATTGTCTGAATATTTGATATTAAAAACATATTTATTACGCAGAATAATTTAACGCAAAATAATTTTTTTTAATTAATACAAATTCTCTAATTTTATTTTCACATAATCTTTATCTATGAAAATAAAAATTACGACTCTTTTAAATAATTTCCCTAATTATTCTGCGTTAAATTATTCTGCGTTAAGAACAAATTTAAAAAAATGTAGAATGCTATTTGGATTTTTTGTTTTGATTTTTGAGGTGGACTTTGTGAGTTATGTAGTTATTAGTGTTCAATTAGTGTCTATTAGTGGTTAAAAAATCTTTATAAATATGTGGTCGATATTAAGAACAATGCCTTTTTATTTTGGACGGTTTTAAAAACTAGCCAAAATTTTCTGAACATTCAGTGAACGCAAAATACTTTTAACTACTAATTTTTTCTCCCATTATTATTTGTAAAGCTATATTTGCTTGATAATTTGCAACAACTCCGACTCTAGGAGACATTAAACCACTACCTGGTTTTGCTGCATTTATTAAATCTCCAACTACATAAATATTACTTGATATTTTTTTGGCTTTTATTAATGATATATCTGAATAACCAGCCATTCCTGAAGCCATTATTAATGGTATCTCTTTTAAATTTCCAAATTCATTTGCTATCATTGATTTACATTTAGGATTATCAAAAGCTTCTATCATAACATCTACTGAACTATATATTTGCTTAATATTTGTTTCATTAAGATAAATATTATGTTTTTCTATTTCTACATAAGGATTTATTCTTTTTAAATTTTCTAAAGTTGCATCTGTTTTAAATTTTCCTATTTGATCATAAAAATATTGTTGTCTATTTAAATTACTCGGTTCTACAACATCAAAGTCAGATATTATTAGTTTCCCAACGCCAATTCTTGCTAAAGATATAGCTATAGTTGAACCCAAACCACCTAAACCTGCTATACCTACCGTAGAATTTTTTAATTTTTTATGAACTCCTGGAGTATGTCTTGATACCATTAAAGCTTCTAATTCTTCAAATGATGGAATTTCTCCTTTTTTTATAAAAACAACTGCATCACCGTCAAATAATTCTATATTTTCAGATACAACTGCTCCATTATAAATAATAACATCTGCATTAGACTTGTATTCATTTTTTAAATCTAAAATTTTCTTATTTTTAGAAATTTCTAAAAATTTCTCATTTAATTTAATCTTCATTTTGACCAAAAAAATTATCTTCTAACATTGCACAAATCGCATGGTATATAGGCAAATGATATTCTTGAACAATATAAGTTTCTTCTTCTGGAACCATTATTGTTACATCTGCTAACTCTCCACACTTTCCACCATCATATTTATTACCAGTCAATAAAATAACTTTCATTCCCAAAACTTTAGCAACTTGCACAGCTCGCAAAACATTTTTTGAATTACCAGATGTTGTTATTGCAAACAAAACATCATCTTTTCCACCAAGAACAAATAATTGTTGTGCAAATACTAATTCACTTGATACATCATTTGAAAATGCTGTATTTAAAGATTGATGACTTGTTAAAGATATTGCTTTGAGTCCTCCTTGAAGAAGATTAAATATTTTACCTTCATCTCCATATTTTTCAATAAATTTCTTTTGAAAGTCAAGTTTTGTTTTTCTATTTAATAAAAACCCTTTCATTAATTCCCCTACAATATGCTCAGAATCAGATGCACTTCCACCATTTCCACAAATAAATAATATATTTTGCTTGACAAATGCATCTTTTAAAGTAAAGTAACATTCATTAATATTATTTTTTATAGATTCTAGGTTTGGATAGCGTTTAATTAAGTTATCTAAAATTTGTTTTGACATTTGAAAACCTCTTGTTTATAATATTGTTAATAACTTGTGAATATATACTGTTAATAACTTTTATTCACAATTTTTTAATTTTATATTCAAGTTTTTAAAAAGAAATTAACAACTTGAACTTATAAAAATATATGCTTATATAATATACTTATTAACAGAATTAACAAGTATATTACTAATTAATATTTAAATAATTTAATATATTAAAAACTATAACTTGTTAACAAAGGAGAAAAAAATGGAATTAACCGTTAAAAGAAGTGATTTTTTAAAATCAATACAAAAAGTTGTTGGGATTATAACTAACAAAACAACACTGCCAATATTATCTAATATTCTTTTAGAAACAGAGAATGGAAATTTAAAATTAACTACAACAGATTTAGAGTTAAGAATAACTTCATTTATTCCTGCTGATATAAAAGAAGAAGGTGTTACTACTTTACCTGGTAAATTATTATTAAATATAATAAATAAATCAAATGGTGAAGAAGTTACTTTAAATAGTAATGAAAGACATCATTGTAAAATTATTTGTGGTCATGCTGATTTAAATTTATCTGGCTTAGCTCCTAATGATTTTCCTTTACCTATAGAATTTATTACTTCTACTTCGTTTAATTTTAATCAAATGGAATTTTCAAGAATTATTGACCAAGTTTCTTATGCTGTAAGTTTAGATGATGCTAGAAAATCTTTACATGGACTTTTATTGAAAATTAAAGATAATACTTTTACTATTGTTGCAACTGATGGTAAACGATTAGCTTTATCAGAAAGTGTTTTAGATGAATTAGATGGCATAGAATGTGAATCAATTTTACCATTAAAAAGTGCTTTAGAATTAAAAAGACTTCTTGATAAAGATGGTAATATTGTAATTGAATTTGGAGATAATCAAGCTTTATTTAGAACAGAAAATTCATCTTTATATTCTAAATTAATAGAAGATACATATCCGAATTATCAAAATGTTATTCCTAAAACTTTTTCTAAACAATTAAATGTTTCAACTAAAAGATTTTTATCTAGTTTAGAATTAGTTTCAATAGCGTATGTTGAAGATGAAAATAATTTTATAGATGTTAAATTTTCTAATAATAGAATAGATTTTAAAGCTAATAGTAGTTCTTTTGCTAAAGAAATAACAGATTATTTTGAGGTTGAATATGATGATGTTGATGTTAAAGTATCATTTAATCCAATTTATATATTAGATCCATTTAGACATTCAAATGCTAATGAAATGACGATAAAAATGAATGATTCTATAACACCTGTAGCAATTGAAAGTGCAGATGGATTTTTATATGTTATAATGCCAATTAGAGATAAAAAATAATATTTATGGAATTAGAAGAAATACGAAAAAAAATTGATAATATAGATAGTCAAATAGTAGAACTTTTAAATAAAAGGTTTGAACAAGTTATAGAAGTTGGTAAATGGAAAAATAATAGAAAACATGCTATTTATGTTCCAGAACGAGAGAAGTCTTTGCTTGAAAAATTAAGAAAACTTAATACAGGACCTTTACCAGCTAAAACTTTAAATGCTATTTATAGAGAAGTTATGTCAGGTGCTATAGCTTTAGAACATCCTGTTTCTATTGCTTTTTTAGGTCCTGAAACTTCTTTTTGTCAATTAGCTGCATTGAAAAAATTTGGTAGAAGTGTTAAATATTTTCCAAAAAATTTAATATCTGATATATTCAAGGAAATTGAAACAGAGCGAATAGATTATGGAATAATACCTATAGAAAATTCTGCGGAAGGTGTTGTTAATTCTACACTTGATATGTTTGTTCATTCTGATGTTAAAATATGTTCAGAAATTAATATGACTATAAATCATAATTTAATTGCGAATTGTGCATTTTCTGATATTGAAAAATTATATACTAATTATCAAGTTAAAATTCAATGTGAAAATTGGATTATTGAGAATTTTAAAAATATCGAAATTATTGAAGTTTCAAGTTCGGCTAAAGCTGCACAATACGCAAAAAATGATGCAAATTCTGCTGCTATTGCTAGTTCTCTTTCTGCTGAATTTTATAAATTAAATATTTTGAAACATAATATTCAAGATAATTCTAATAATATTACTAGATTTTTAGTTATTGGTAAACAAAGTCCTAAATTAACTGGGGATGATAAAACTTCTTTATGCTTTACTACAAATAATGATATTGGTGCTTTATATGAATGTTTATTCCCATTTAAAGAAAAAAATATTGTTTTATCTATGATTGAAAGTAGATCTTTTAAAATGCAAAATAATCAAAATTGTTTCTTTATTGATATTGAAGGTCATATTTCTGAAAATAATGTAAAAATGGCAATTGAAAACCTTAATAAACTATCAAAATTTATTAAAATATTAGGTAGTTATCCTAAATCTGAAGAATTATTTTAAATGTTAGATATAAAAATCAGAAAAGCAGAAATTAAAGATATAGATAATATTCATAATATTTTAAAAATTTATGCAAATGAGCAATTATTATTACCGAGAGAAAAAGCTAGTATTTTATCAAATATTAAATATTTTTATGTAGCGGAATTAAAAGAAAAATTTGTTGCGTGTTGTGCAACTCGTGATTATGATAATAATCTTTTTGAGGTCCGATCACTTGCGGTTTGTGCAGAAAAAAAAGGTTTAAATATAGGTTCAAAACTTGTAGAAAAGATAGTATTAGATTTAAAAAATTCTAATAAATTAAATAAAATAAGAATATTTGCATTAACATACAGTATTAAATTTTTTGAGCGATTAAATTTTCAATTAGTTAAAAAAGATATATTTCCAGAAAAAATATGGGCTGATTGCAAAAATTGCAAAAAATTTGATAAATGCGATGAAAATGCTATGCTTTTGGAA
>JAOZMT010000010.1 GCA_029934175.1 Victivallales bacterium
ATTGTATTAAATCGACAGCCCCTGAAAGCGGGACTCTGACAGCTTTAATTTCTAGCCTAAAGTGTAAAGTAGTTTTATGCATAATATGAAACTAGCCTAAAAATTAAGGAGGATTATCTTGAGATTAGATTGATGGAGAAATAAGACTCTAAACACACGAGTCACGGATTTTATTATGAGACCATTTTAGGATTGTTGGATTGCTGGATTATTGGATTTCTTTCCATTAATCCAAAATCCAATAATCCATAAGTTGCAAGTTTAAGGTCATCTAAAAATCCAGTGATTTCTATTTTCCTTACTTACGGCTCGTGTGCTTAGAGACTATTACGCCAAGAAAAAGGTTTAACTCAGGCAAAACTTGCACAAATCGCAAATATTAGCCGTGTTACAGTTGGGAAAATTTGAACGAGGCGGTGTATCTTTGAATTAAAGAAAAAATAATACTTCATTGCTTAAAATATATAAAAAGCGTTAAAATTGTTCGTTTGAAACGAACGATTTTGCATATAATTGTTCGTTTGAAACGAATGATTTTATTCAAAATTGTTCGTTTGAAACGAACAATTTTGTTTAAAGGACTTGCTATTGTAGGATATTATGCTATAATTAAAACTAAATTAATAGCCTTTGGACAAAATTAGGAATATACGAAATAAAATTTGATTATTCTGTGAAAAAGCAAAAAATGAATAAAAATAGAGGAGTTTAAGTTGAAAAAGACATTTGAGATTTTAAATAAAGTATTTGGATTTAATTCATATCGACCTTATCAAGAAGAAGTAGTAGATGCAATTGTAGCAGGACGAGATGTCTTTACGATTATGCCAACTGGTGGCGGGAAATCTTTGTGCTATCAATTACCTTCTTTGATGGGGAATGGCGTTACAATTGTTGTTAGTCCATTAATCGCTTTGATGAAAGACCAAGTTGATGCGGCTTGTGAGAATGGCATTAGAGCAAGATTGTTGAATAGTTCATTGTCGATGTCTGAACAGAATTTTGTTATACAAGAATTGCACACATCGCAAGTTGATTTATTGTATTTAGCCCCTGAACGGCTGGCTAGTGGGTTTATCGAGGTATTGAAAAATATAAATATTGCTAGCTTTGCAATTGATGAAGCACATTGTATTTCTGACTGGGGGCATGATTTTAGACCTGATTATCTAGTTCTCTCACAACTTAAATTTGTTTTTCCAGATATTTCAGTTTCCGCTTTTACTGCAACGGCAACTGCTCAAGTTAAAGAGGATATTGTTCAGAAATTACATCTAAATAATCCTTTAATTGTTCAACAATCTTTTGACCGACCTAATCTGTTTTATCAAATTGAAAAAAAGGTTGATGCTGAAACAATGATGCTTGATTTTATACAAAAACAAAATAATGAAGCAGGAATTATATATCGTGCTTCAAGAAAAAAAGTAGAACAAACAACGACATTTTTGCAGGCAAATGGAATCAATGCTATTGCATATCACGCAGGGATGCCACCTTATGATCGCAAAAGGAATCAAGAGGCTTTTAATAAAGATAAAGCAGATGTTATTGTCGCAACAATCGCATTTGGAATGGGGATTGATAAATCAAATATTAGATATATTATTCATGGAGAATTTCCGAAAAATATCGAAAGTTATTATCAAGAAACGGGTAGAGCAGGGCGTGATGGAGAACCTGGGCATTGTTTATTGCTTTATTCTGCTAAAGATGAAATAATTCAGAGACATTTTATTGAAGAGATAGAAAACTTAGAAGAACAACAAAAACGCACAATTCAATTAAATTCAATTATTCAATTTGTAACTTCTAATGAGTGTAGAAGAAAGTTTATTTTAAATTATTTTGGAGAAAATTATCAAAAAGAAAATTGCAAAACTTGTGATATTTGTGCAGGAGAAACAGAAAAAATAGATATAACACGAGATTCACAAATATTTATGTCAGCGATGATTCGCACAGAAGAGCGATTTGGTTCTATTCATATTATAAATATTATTAGAGGAAAAAATACTCAAAAAGTGGAGGAGTTTAATCATAATCAAATAAAAACTTTTGGTGCTGGATCTCATTTGTCTTTAGATGAAGCAAAATTCATATCAGAACAATTACTTGCGAGTTGTGCAATAAAGAAAAATAAATATGGTGGATTAATTTTAACAGATAAAGGTAAAAATATTTTATATGGACGAGAAAAATTTGAAAGAATCAAGAAAATAGAAACCAAAGGTGTTCGTAAGGCTATTAGTAATAAAACTTATGAAACTCCTTATGATGAGAATCTTTTTGAAAAATTGCGAACTATGCGAAAAGAAATTGCAGAAAATAATTCAGTGCCTCCGTTTGTAGTATTTTCAGATGCGGTATTACGCGAAATGTGCAGACTTTTTCCTGTTACTGAAAACGATATGTTGAATGTAAATGGCGTAGGTGCAAAGAAAAATGAACAATATGGAGAAGTCTTTATTCATATTATTTCAAATCATTTATTGCAATTCCCAAATAGTAAAGAAGAATTTAGTCCACAAAATAATAGAGCTACAATAGTAATTGAAAAACCAAAAAAAGTATTATCTCCAACTGCTTGTCATTTTGCGATGAGTGCAGAATTATCGTTAGAAGATTTAACTCTTGCACAAATCGCAAAAAAAATGTGTGTTAAAGAAGATACAATTGTAACTCATATTATGAAAGCTGTTGATGCAAATTTAAATGTTGAATATCATAAATTTATTAATTGTGATAGAGAAAATGAAGTAAAATTGTTTTTTGAACAAAATGGAACAGAAACGCTTAGTCCTGTATTTCAATATTTTAATGGAGAAATTCCTTATACGCAAATAAAATTAATTAAACTTAAGTTTTTGGCTAATCAATAAAATGAACAATTATAAAAATATATTAAGTGTTATACTTCCTGTTTATAATGAAGAGGAGTCAATTAAAGAAATTATCGAAGCTGTTTTAGCACGACCTGAAACAGGTGAAATAATAATCATAAATGATGCTTCCACTGATTCAACTAAAGAAGTTTTAGAGAAATTTAACGATAATGCATTAATAAAAATATTCCATCATGAAAAAAATCAAGGGAAGGGGGCGGCCTTAAGAACTGGTTTTGCACAAGCCGCATTGTCTTATGTTATTATACAAGATGCTGATAATGAATATACTCCTAATGATTATCCTATTTTATTAAAGCCTTTTTTTGAAAATAAAGCTGATGTTGTATATGGCTCTAGGTTTATGGGAACGCCTGGTTTTGTGAGAAATTTTAGACATGAAATGGGAAATAAATTTCTAACATTTTTGTCAAATGTTTTCACAGATATTCATTTAAGCGATATGGAAACTTGTTATAAAGTATTTCGTAGAGAAATTCTTCAAAATATAAAATTTGAAAGTGATCGATTTGCAATAGAACCAGAATTCGCAGCAAAATTATCTAATATTGATGGATTAAAAATATATCAAGTTCCTATTAGTTATCAACCAAGACGCTTTGAAGAGGGAAAAAAAATAGGTTGGAAAGATGGTGTATCAGCTATTTATCATATTATTAAATTAAATGTTTTTAGCGATAGGTCAAAATGGTATAAAAAAGATTGGGGAAATATAATAAAATAAAACTTGTATAAGATATAAAAGGTGTTATATTGTCTTTTATGGATAATTAATAACGATAAAGGGTGATATATGGACTTTAAACTAAATATAAATACTCCGCAAGAAGTAGAAAGTCAGATAGCGGTCAAATTAAAAAAATTAAGGTTAAAAAATAATTTTACAAGAGAGACATTATCAAAAAACAGTGGAGTTTCTTTTTCATCAGTAAAAAGATTTGAGACAACGGGGAAAATATCATTTACTAATTTGCTAAAAATAGCAAGTGCTTTAGGTTCTTTAAATGATTTTTCATCTATATTTGAGGATAACAATGTTGTAAGTATTGCAGATTTAGAAAAATCACAATTAGTAAAAAATCGAAAGCGAGGAAGAGTTTGAAAAAATTAAATGTTTTATTTAGGCATTCTCCTCATGACATAGAAAAATTGGGAACGCTTTTAGAAAATGAGAATAAATTTTATTTTGAATATGATTTAGAATTTATAAAAAAAGGAATTAATATATCTCCTTTTAAATTGGATTTAACAAATCATTTACAAATGCATAAGGATACTTATCCTAAAATATTTGGAGCCTTTGATGATTCTCTTCCCGATGGTTGGGGGCTACTCTTGATGGATAGATTTTTCCGTAAGTCTGAAAAATCTTTAAAAAATATATCTTATATGGATAGGCTTTCATATATTTCAAATAGAGCAATTGGAGCTTTATGTTATGAACCTGCGGAATGTGCAGATAATACTCAATATAATATAGATTTATATGAGACATCAAGCCAGTCTCTAGAGATTTTAAAAGGAGAAGCCAAAGAAATTTTACCTTATATGTTTAAAATAGGTGGTTCACCAGGAGGAGCTAGACCTAAAATTTTAGTTGGATATAATGGGAATGATTTAATTTCTGATATTGTAGATTTACCAAAGGGCTATGAACATTGGTTACTTAAATTTCGTTCTTTAAATGATTGTCAAGATAGTGCAAAAATCGAATATATATATTACAAAATGGCACAAAAAGCAAATTTAAATATATCCGAGTCAAAGCTTTTTTTTGATAATAATGATAATACTTATTTTGGAACAAAAAGATTTGATAGATTAGAAGATAATAAAAGAATTCATACACATACATTATCTAATTTATTACATTCAAATTTTAGATATCCAGCTTTAGACTATGAAGTTCTTATAAAAGTTTGTTTTGCATTAACTAAAAATATAAATGATGTCCTTGAGTGTTTTAAGGTTATGGTTTTTAATATATTAAGTTATAATAGAGACGATCATGGTAAAAATTTTTCATTTATTATGGATAAAGCAGGTATATGGAAATTTGCACCTGCTTACGATTTAACTTTTTCTTATGGGATTAATGGAGAACATTCTACATCGATAAATGGAGAAGGCAAAAATCCTTGTTTAACGGATATAAAAAAGATTGCACAACTCGCAGGAATATCACCTGTTGAGCAAAATAATATAATAGAAAATATTAAAGAAGCAATATCATCTTGGAACAAGCTTGCAAAAGAGCTTGGGATTTCTAAAAGTATTATTGCAGAAATTCAAAAAAAACATAACATTCAGATAAAACATCTGAACTAAAAAGAGGATTTTAAAATGGGATTTCCTATTAATATAGAAAAACTGATTGCCTTTTTTATATTAAAAATGAAGATATTAGTAAATGAAAAATCATAAATCTATATTATTTTTTATTCTGCGTTTAGTGATAGCTTTAGGTATTCTTTATTATTTAGCTCAGTATTCAGAAAATGTATTTAAAAACTTTTTAGAGATAAATATATACTATTTATTGACAAGTGTTTTATTGTATGGAATTACACTAATTACAACAAGCTATAGATGGATGTTGCTTCTCAAAACCCAAGATATTAATTTGTCATTTTTTGATTCTTTTTCGCTGACTATGCAAGGATATTTTTTTTCGTTAGTAATTCCTGGCGGAAGTATTGGAGGGGATATAGTCAGAACAACCTTTTTAATAAAAAAAATACCATCTGATAAAAAAGTTCAAGGGATATCTAGTATTTTAATAGATAGAATTGTTGGGATGATTGCTCTATTTTCTTTAAGTATTATTTCAATAATATTATCACTAAGCCTTATTTTGAATTCAACTAAAAATATTAAAATATTAGTTTGTTTTATAGCAATCATAAGTTTAATAGGATTAATTTGCGGATTGTCTGCTTTTTTTATAGATTATTTTAGAAAAATAAATTTTATTAATTATATCATTTTAAAACTAACGAAAAAAGAAGACTCATTTATATCAAAAATACTTGATAGTGTAAATATATACAAAAACAACTTTAAATCTATAATTTTCACTATAATTTTATCGTTTATATTTTGTCATTTAAATACAGGATTGATATTATATTTATTGACACAAGGAGTTGGATTAAATATATCTTTTCCACAAGCCTTGTTAGCGATAATAATGGGTAATATTATTGCATTAATTCCTATTACTCCAACAGGAATAGGAACAAGGGATTGGACTATTACTGCAATTCTTGCTATTGGTTTATCTTTAAAGGCAGTTACTATAATTCCTATGATTTTTACAGCTATTATGCTTGCATTTTTTTTATCTGGTAGTATATTCTTTCTAACACAAAAAACGAATAAGTTTTAAATTATTTTATATACTATTATATTACAGTCAAACTACTCAAAATTTGTATTTTTGAGTGGTTTGGCTTTTTTTTTATATATTTTATATTTACACAAGGAGAATTAAATGAAATCTATGTTAATTAGCGTTGGTGGGGCTCCTGCTCCAATTATTAATTCAATTGAAAATCATAAACCTGATAAAATTATTTTTTTTGTTTCAAAGGGCTCTAGAGAACAAGTTTCTAAAGAAATTATGCCTATTGTTTTTGAAAAAAATAAAAGTCTTATTGATCATGAATTTATAGTTACAGAAAATGAACAAGATATCGGAGAATCAACAAGGATTCTTTTAAATGAAGTTCCCAAAGCTATGCAAAAATTGGGAATAGAACAACCTTGGGCTGATATTGTTGACTATACAGGTGGAACGAAGACAATGTCGGCTGCTATGGTTTGGGCATCTTCTAAATTCCCTTGTTCTTTTAATTATGTTGGTGGAACTAACAGAAGTAAAGGTGGCTTAGGGATTGTTACTGATGGATATGAGACAAATGTCACTTTGCAAAATCCATGGAATAAATTAGCTTATTTTGAGATTAATGATGCTATTAAGCTGTTTAATAGATGTCAATATGCGAACTCTGCTGAATTATTTGCACAAATCGCAAATAAAGTTTCAGATGATAGAGCTAAAAGAATTTTTACAGTTTTATATAATATTACTGAGGCATATTCTCAATGGGACATCTTTAACCATAAGGATGCTATTAGAATTTTAGGGCAAAATATTAAACCTCTTCTTGATATATCTGAATCTGAAAGATTTTATTTGCCTAATTTGAAAATTTTTTCTGAAAAGGTTCAAGAAAATTTTGACTTTTTAAAAGATATTAAACATCAAAAATTATCTTGGTTTATGATTTATGACTTAATAGCTAATGCTTTAAGACGAGCGAATGTTGAAAAAAAATATGAAGATGCCACGGCTAGAGTTTATTCAGCTATTGAAAAAATTGCTAAACATCAACTTATCCTCAAATATGGTATTGATAATTCAAAATGTGATAAGTTTCAACTTCCAGAAAAACTGCAGCAGGATTATTTTGCGAAGTATGCAAATAAAGATAATATATTACAGTTTGGCGTTGTGGCTTCTTTTAATGTTTTACAAACTTTAGGAGATATTTATGGCAAAAGATTTGCGAATTGTGCAAATATCAATGAACATCTTTCTGAAAGAAATTATTCTATTTTAGGTCATGGTATGCAAGCTATTAAAGAAAATAATTTTATTGATTTATTAGATGACGCAATGGTTATAGTAAATGTTAAAGAAGATGAGTTACCTTTATTCCCTAAACTTTAAAGATGATTGTTGACAAATATGACCTTTATAAAATAGGGATTACTATTAATGAATATAACCCTGCAAAGGAGTCTTTTAAAAATATGTTACATCTTGTTGCTTATGATATACGAAGTCCTAAACGACTAAGAAAAGTTGCTAATACTTGCCTAAATTATGGTATTAGAGTTGAATATAGTGTTTTTGAATGTGATTTAGCACAACATACTTTTGTCAAACTTTGGGCTGATTTGCTTAAAGAAATTGATGAAGATGAAGATACTATTCTTGTTTACAAAATTTGTGGTTCCTGTGTCTCAAAAATTGTCTCTATTGGCGATGTTACAAGACCTGGAAAACCTCTGTTCTATATGTTAGATATATAAAAAAAGGAGAAAATTATGATTGAAAAACCTGATGATGAATTTTGGAAACGCAAACTAATGGCGTTCCTACACGATCCGCCATGTAAACCGTTAGATTTTGGACCAGAGCATGAAAAAATTGCCTGGCAATTCTGTGCCAGCGAGAATATGACAGAAGATGATAAACAAGTCTTTGATAAAATAAAAGATGCTGACTGGATGGCTTCTGCAACTGATAGAATGTCTTTTAAACAAAGGGAATGTTCAAATAAATTTACTGGTCAAGCTAATCAAACATTCAAACATCCATTAAGTGGAGATGAATATATTATTGATAAACTTCCAACTCGTGATAGAGCAGAAGAATTATTGCAAAATGCAGTTGGGGGTATTACTGGAAGCTGGAAACAAAAATTCTTCTTATATTGGCGTAGATGGATGGAAGAAGTTACGGGAATTAAAGATGATAAACATATTTCAAGACATTTTCCATATTTCCCAGCTGAAACTCGTTTACCTGACCACTCTATTTGGAATCACATGGCTTTGAGTTCTGCCCTTCAAGGTTGTAGAGTTAATAATAAAATTAAACCTGCATTTTTATCATTTAATTTAGGTCCTGTTCAAGAATTTATTGCTCAAGCTCGTTCAACTCAAGACCTGTGGAGTGGCTCTTATATGCTTGCTTGGTTGACAGCTCACGCTATGAAAGTGGTTGCTGATTTCAATGGACCTGATTCTATTATATTCCCTTCTCTCAAAGGACAAGGTATTTTTGATGTTCTTTATAAAAATGAATTATACGATAAAATTCAATACGGAGAAGATACTCTTTGGGAAAGAATGTTTGAAGATGAAAAAGAAATTGAAAAAGCAAAAATATTATTAAATCCAACTTTGCCAAATCGATTTCTTGCAGTTCTTCCAGAAGATAAAGCTGAGGAGATTGCACAACTCGCAGAAAAAGCTATTATTTGCGAACTGTGCAAAATTGGTAAAAAAGTTTTTGCGAATCTCGCAAATACAACTGAAAATGATAAAATTAGATTTTTCAAACAAATAAACCTATTTCCACAAATATCATGGCAAGTTATGCCGTGGGAACATAATATTGATAAAGCTCTTGCACAATTCGCAGAATTGCCTATCAATAAAGAGTGGAACGAAAAAGGTTTGTCTCCTCATGATAATCTAAAAAAAGTTATTGAGTTATCTGAAAAAAGCGGATACAAAGTTGATAATACTGGAACTGTTTGGGCTGCGAATTATGCAATTGCGGAATATGCAATGTCTGCTAGAAGAAATTGCAGAGAATTTGATGCTTTTGTTACAGATGAAAATCAGTTTGGTTCAAAAAAAGATGAGCTTTCTGGAAAAGAAGAAGTTATTGGAGATTCTAAATACGGTGCAATTTATTTAATTAAACATAATTGGGTAAACGATTATTTATTAGACAAAGTCGGAATTTCTCCAAATATTTTCAAAGAAGTTATAAGATTTGATTCTGTAGAAAAAATAGCAAACAATAACACAGATGGTTCTCCTTATGTTGCTATTATCGCAATGGATGGCGATGAAATGGGTAAATGGATTTGTGGTGCTAAAACTCCTGACCTTTATAAACAAATTTGCGATAATGCTAAAAACTTTTTAACAGAAGAAGCATTAAAAGATATTAAAAGACCAATAAGTGCTGCATATCATTTGCAATTTTCTGAAACACTTGCGAACTTCGCAAATCATCTTGCAGGTAAAATTGTTGAACAATATAAAGGTCAATTAATTTATGCTGGAGGTGATGATGTTCTTGCAATGTTGCCTGCCGATAAAGCTATCAAATGTGCCAGAGCATTAAGAGCAGTTTTCAGAGGTATAAAAGAAGAACTCCCAGATGAAATTAATAAATTCGATATTGATATAGAGCAAAATGGTTTTGTTCGTTGTGGGAAAGATTATGAACTTATGGTTCCTGGTCCAACTGCTGATGTTTCGTGTGGTATTGCTATTGGACATAAAAATCACCCATTACAACATTTGGTTCAAGAAGCTCAACGAGCTGAAAAAAGAGCAAAAAATGAATATAATCGTAGTGCATTTGCAATATCATTGATGAAACGAGGTGGCGAACAGATTAATTGGGGAGCAAAATGGGATTGGAAAGCCATTGACCTTTACGATAAATATCGCAAACTTCGCGATAAAGATATTATTTCCGCAAGATTTCCTTATGCTCTTGCAGGTTTTCTCAAACCATACAAACTTGAAGATGAAATAAATGATTCAATGAAAGATATTATTTTAACAGAATTAAATCATGTTATGCAACAACAAGGCGGAATAAATTTAAAAGAAGAGTGTAAAGAATATTTAGATGAACTTTTAAATCTAGAAAATAATAAAAAAGAAAAAAACATTAAACTCGATGATTTTGTTAAACTGTTTTTAACAGCTGCATTCATTGAACGAGAAAGAGGAGAATAATATGAATTATCAAATTGAAATCGAAGCACGAGATAAACTGTTTTTTAAAGATGCAAGACCTATTGGCGGTTCCGATGTTGGACACGGTGCAAATTGGCCTTTGCCAACTCTTTTTCATTCTGCTATGTTATCGGCTATTCACGAAAATGGCTATGATGAAAACTGGGAATCTAACCACAATAAAAATAATAAAGATAAAAATAACAGAAGATTTACGCTTGGTGGATTAAAAACATTCGGGCCTTTTCCTAATATTGATGATGAAATATATTTTCCAACACCTGCTGATATTGAACCTTCTAAATCTATTATGCAACCTATTGAACTTGAGGGAAAATCAAATTTACCTACGCCTTTAATATATCCTGTTGCAAATAGTGGAGGTCCAACAAAAGATGAAATAGGTCAATGGATTTCGGGTTCAGAATTAGAAAAATATTTGAATAATGAAATATGCACAACTCGCAAATCTACAGATATTTTTATTGCGGAATCTGCACCTGGGGTTGCGATTGATGCAGAAACTAGAGCTAATGAAGATAAAAAATTCTATCAAACTGAATATCTGAGATTGAAAGATAATTGTTCAATGACTGCTTTTGCAGATTGCGAAGCTCGCAAATTCAACGGAGATACGGTTGATGTTTTAGATAAGTTTTTTGATAACAAAACTAAAAACTTTATTTTTGGAGGACAAAGAGCTTTAGCTTATATGACGGCAAAGAGAGAAAAACTTCAAGAGTTTACAAAACCAAAAGGAACAAGAATAAAGTGGGTTTTATTATCTCCTATTCTTTTTAATAAAGGTTGGTTTCCTGATTGGGTCGATTCTAAAACAGGAAAAGTCTTGTTAAAAGAACGACCAAAAAAAGGAAGTTTATCAAGAAAAGAGTGGCGTGAAAAAATAAAAAATGCTCCAAGTATCGGTGCAAAATTAGTGGCATCAAAAATGCCTAAACCTTTAACAATGTCAGGTTGGAAACTTGATTTGGAAAAAGATAATGCTGGCGGAAAACCTAAAGCTACAAAACTTGCGGTTTCCGCAGGTGCTGTTTACTATTTTGAATGCGACAATGAATCAGAAGCTGATAAATTAGTAAACGAATTACATTGTAAAATAAAAAGCACAAATCTCGGAGAACAAGGTTTTGGTCTCGGTTTTTGTGGAACTTGGAAACTAAAAAATTTAAATAATAAATAAGGAGAAAATTATGAAACAAACAATTATGCACATCTTTACAAGAACGCCTTTACATGTTGGAGCTGGAAATTCTGTAGGTGTTGTGGACTCACCTATTCAAAGAGAAAGACACACTAAAATTCCTATTATCCCTGGTAGTAGTTTAAAAGGGGTTCTAGCTGACTTTTGGAATGATGAAGATTTTAAGAGAACAGAAGAAGGTAACAAACATTTCGGGACAAATGATTCTGCAGGAAATCTGTTAATTGGCGAAGCTAGAGTTTTAGCTTTCCCTGTTCGTTCGGCTAAAGGTGCTTTCGCTTGGATTACTTGCCCGCTCGTTCTTGCAAGATATAAAAGAGATAATTCAAATATAGACTTTAATATTCCTGTTGTTGATAATGATAACGAATGTTATGCTTTAAATGAGGTTTTGATTGATGAAAATGTTATTCTTGAAGAGTATAAGTTTAAGTCTAAAGGTTTATCGGAAGATATTGCTTGCGAATTTAGCAAGTTATTTGATGATGAAGTATGGACTAGTGTTGAATCAAGACTTGTTATTGTTTCAGATGAAATGTTCTCATATTTTGTAGAAAATACATGCGAAGTTGTATCTAGAATTTGTGTCGATGATGAAACTGGTGTTACAAAAAAAGGTGCTTTATTCAACCAAGAACAATGTCCCTCTGAAACTATGTTTTACGCTGTTATGGGAGAACAAAAAGATAAAGGTTCTCTAAATGCATTAGCTGATAAATTAAAAGAACAAAATAATATTATCCAAGTTGGAGCAAATGAAACTATTGGATTAGGATATTGCTCTGTTAATATGGAGGTTAAATAATGTTGACTCATCATAAAGACCCTTTTGATAGAATGATTATATCACAAGCTATGACTAGAGATATAACAATAATTAGTGCTGATAAAGCATTCGATGAATACAATATAAAAAGAATTTTTAAGGAGAAATAAAATGAAAAATTTAGAACAAATTAGAGCAAAAAATGCTCTTGAAGCTGCAAAAGAAAAAATATCAGGAAAAGAAGGTGGAGAAGTTGCTAAAAAAGTTCCAACAATGATTTTAGAAAACGGAATTCTGGCGGCTGCGACTTTCGCAAGAGAAACAGGGAAAGGATATGATAAAGTCTTTCACGCTATAATAACACATTTGAAAGATGAGAATATAGGAATAATGCCAAAAGATAAAATGAAAATTATTGATTGGCTTGTAACTGTTGATTCTTCAAAACTTCGTGCTGTAACTGCGGAAACTATGGCATATCTGAGTTATTTAAGAAGATTTGCAAAAAAATAATATCCAACCGACCTTGTGTCGGTTGTGAATAAATTAAGGAGATTAAGATGCCCATACAAGCAATAAAAGAAATAAAAAATATAATCGAAAAAGGAGACACATTAAGTCCCTCACTCCGATTAACGAAGTATGCTATGATTGGAGGTAATAACGAAAAAAAAGATGCTATTAATTTTTTCGTAAAAGCCAAACCACAATCTAAACGAACATCGTTTGAACTTCCTAACTCTGAAACCCTAATTATGAAATTGGGAGCTAGAATGATTATCAATCAAGCTGGTGGAGTTTTAGAAAACGCTGGTCTTTGTATTCATAGATTTTTCGGATACCCATATATCCCAGGTTCTGCCGTAAAAGGAATTGCAAGACACGCAGCGTGGGAAGAGTGGTTTTATGAACGAAAAGATGATGCACATTTCGCAAAAAAAATAGCTGATACTTTCGGTTATCCAACAGGCGATAAATCATTAGATGATTTTCTAAAAAAAGAAAATTATGAAACTAAAAGAGCTGGTTCAGTTTCTTTTCTCCCAGCAACGCCAATAGGAGAAGCAAAACTTGAAACGGATGTTTTAACTCCACATAAAAGTGATATTAAAAATCCTGTTCCATTATTTTTTCCTGTCGTTAAAAAAGGAATAAAATTTAAATTTACAATTTCTCCATTGCGTAATTCACAGAATTTAAAATGGGCAAAAAAATATCTCAAAGAAGGATTAGAAGAAAATGGCGTTGGTGCAAAAACTGCAAATGGATATGGTTGGTTTAAGGAGGTCGATAATGGATAATGCTAAAATCAAATTTAAGTTCGTAACGCCTGCTATATTAGGAGGGACTGATAAACAAAATGCAGAAGTTCGAATCCCTGCAATTAGAGGACAACTTATTTGGTGGACTAAAGCCTTAGGGTATGGAGAGGATACTATCAATGGAATTTTTGGAGGAATTTCAAAAGATGAAACAGGCAAAGACAAACCTATTGCTAGTTCTTATATATTTAGGGACTTAACTGAAAATTTGAAAATAAATAAAGGTGATGGGCAAAAAATTTCAGGGAATAAATTTGATTATTTTCTATGGCCTTTAAGAAATACAAGGCAAGACGCTCAAGCTGGTATAAGAGGTTATATAGAAACAGAACAAGAAATTGAATTATCTATAAAATACCGTAGAAATAAAAATGCTATTGATTTTCCAGAATCTATATTAAAGGCATTTCTTTATTTAGGAGCATTAGGAACAAGAAGTAGAAGATGTTATGGTAGTATTTTTCCCACAAGTTTAGAAATAGATGGAGTAAAAGAAAAAATTCCCAAAAATATTGATGAGTTTAAAGTCTCTTTAAATGAAATACTTGATGAAGATGCTAATTGTAGAATATTACAACTTGAAAAAGGTAAAACAAATTGGAACAATGCGGTCAACTCTTGTGCTGACTTTTTGAAAATGTTTAGATGTGGTGGTGGAAAATTTTCAAGTCCGCTAAAATGGGGGAAAAATGATCATGATGCTGGATTTGGTGGAAAAAATGAAATATATCGACCTGAAATTGGACTACCTTTAAAAACAAAATATTATGAAGTTGATGCAGGCAGAGATATAGATAGACTAGCAAGTCCTATTCATTTCAAAGTATTGCCACTTGATGATGGGTTTGTCCCAATTGCGATTTTCTTTAAAAGTCACACATTATCAAATTATACAGATACTGTAAAAGTAAGAGGACAAAATATAAATGTTTCAAGTGATTTATTTTTTGAAATGATGAATCCAGATGAATTTTGGGAAGGAACAACTTGCCTTTATGAATAAATACAAAACGCAAATATGCCTTGTCTCTGGACAAAGCATTCCGAATATAACACCTATTCTTGACGAGAATATTCGTCCTGAAAAGGTTATCTTATGTGCGACTAACGCAATGATAAATAATGCTGAACTTCTCAAAACTTTTCTTAATTTAAAAAAAATAGAAACTGAAATTTATAAATTAGGTGATGCTTATGAGTTTGCTGAATTAAAAGAGAAATTCTTAGAAATCGCATCTGAAATTCCTGCGGATTGTGCAATAAATCTTACTGGCGGAAATAAACTTATGACTATCGCTGCTCAGGAAGTTTTTGATGGAGTTTGCGATATGTTCTATGTTACTTTTGATAAAGGGCAAATTATGATGATTAATAAATCTAATGAACTTTATCAAATTAAAAGCAAAATAAAATTAGAAGATTATTTTTCTATTCACGGATATAAAATAAATTCTCTCGAAAGAAAAAAAACAATTTCACAAGAAGCAAGAATATTGTTTGATGAACTTATTAATAATATTGAAAAATATTCTAATCCTCTTGGCGTTTTAAATGGAATTGCAGCTGAAGCGGAATATAAAGGTTCATTGCAAATTAAGAACTCTATCCCACAAAAAAGTTGGGAGTTATTAACTCTTTTTTTGGAGAATGGGGCTATTGAATATTATGATGATAAAAAAATTAAATTCAAAGATTGCGAATCTCGCAGATTTTGTAATGGTTTTTGGTTTGAAGATTATGTTTATTTGCGACTTTCGCAACTTCATAAAGTGGAAAATTTTCAAGATTTTGCAATGTCTATTCAAATTGAAAACAAAAATAAAGTCAGAAATGAAATTGACGCTGCTTTTATAAAAAATAACACTCTTCATATCATAGAATGCAAAACTGCTAAAATGGATGCAAAGGGTTCTGATGTGGTTTATAAAATGGATACAATTGCGAACTTAGCAGGTTTGTCAACAAAAGGGATAATTATATCTTATCGTAAACTCTCGGCTTATGATTTGCAACGAGCTAAAGACCTAAAAATAAATGTCATCCAAGGGTATGATTTAAAATGTCTAAAGTTAATATAGAAAATTCTTATCCCCCAACTGATCTCGTGTCGGTTAAGGAAAATTTAGATTTATCAAAATTAACTTTTGAAGAGTTAAAACATCCAAAAAATCACAAAGAAGCGATAGCATTTTCCATTGAAACAACAAAAAGAGAACTTGCGGTAATAAGAATCCCACAACCACGATATTCTCAAAAAAGCATGTCTTGTGTTAATAATCTTTATTTCTCTTGGGATGGTTGGATGTCAAAAAAAGTTCTTGTCCCAAAATCTGCAAAAAATGCAATTCAATCTCAAATTGAAAACTGGAAAAATGACGGTTTTATTCTTAAAACTTGGCAAGTTAAAAATGATATGATTCAAATCCTATTCAAAGTTGAGCCTGAAGTTTCTCCCACATTGTTCACGCAAAGAGTTAAAGGGCGTCTTGATTATGCCTTCAGAAAACTTGCAAGTCCTGTTAAGTTTTCTCGAAAAGTTGGTTTCAGAGCTATTGGTGATAATACAAGAATAATTGTAAATAACTATATCAAAAAACAAGTTGAAAAAAGTGATTACATTGACTTAAGGTATAAAGATACTCTTGAAAATTATACTCTTTTTAAAGAACACGATGATTTATCAAAACCATATATCAAATCTCATGGACGATATTGGTTCAATATACACCTTGTTCTTGTAATTAAAGATAGAAAAATCCCTATTACTAAAGATGAAACTATGGAAGTTATAAAGAACTTTATTTTTAAAATTGCAAAAAAAAAGAAATGTAATATCGGACATTTTTCAATTATGCCAGATCATATTCATATTTCATTGAAAGGGAACCCAGAGTTGTCTCCTTGTGATATAGGGTTAAGTTTTCTTAATAACTTATCCTATGTTTTGATGAAATATTTAGGTATAAATTTTAAATTATGGAGTGATGAATTTTATGTCGGAACTTTTAGTGAATATTCAATAAAGCAAATTTAATGGACAATGTTCCAACCAACCTTGTTTCGATTGAGAAAAAAACTCTCCAACCGACCTTGTGTCGATTGAGAAAAAAACTCTCCAACCGACCTTGTGTCGATTGAGAAAAAA
>JAOZMT010000225.1 GCA_029934175.1 Victivallales bacterium
TTGAACTTAAAACAGGCAACTCTATGTTCTTTTTTATTTGATTCTTGTAAAATTGGAGTTTCGTTTGCACATTTATCATCTGCAAATTGACACCTAGTATGAAATGAACATCCAGATGGGATATTGATAGGGGAGGGGACATCGCCTTGTAAAACAATTCTATCTTTTTTATCTTTATTGATTGTAGGTATAGCAGATAATAAAGCTTTTGTATATGGATGTGATGGATTGGAACATAATTCTTCTGCTGGACCTTCTTCTACTATTTTTCCTAAATACATCACCATAATTCTATCACAAATATGCTCAACAACAGCAAGGTCATGTGCAATGAATAGGTAAGAAATTTTTGTTTTGTTTTGTATATCTTTTAATAAATTTATAATTTGAGCTTGAACACTAACATCAAGAGCAGATACTGGTTCATCTGCAATTATAAGTTTAGGTTTGACAGCTAATGCTCGTGCAATACCTATGCGTTGTCTTTGTCCTCCACTAAATTGGTGTGGATATCTATTAATATGTTCAGAATTTAATCCAACCATTTTTAGTAAATTTATTGATTCTTTTTTGCGTTCAGGTTTAGTTAAATTAGAATGCAAATAAAGTATTTCATCTAACATATTAGCAATAGAAATTTTTGGGTTTAATGACGAATATGGATCTTGAAATATCATTTGAAATTGAGTTCGCATATCTCGCAATTTTTTACCTTTCAAGGCAGTTATGTCAATATCATTAATCAAATAATTTCCATCAGTAGGCTCTTGCAAATGCATAATTGTCTTTGCTAGAGTGCTTTTTCCGCACCCACTTTCTCCGACAAGTCCAAGAGTTTTACCTGGCTCTAATGTAAAAGATACTCCATTTAATGCCTTAACGAATTTTTTTTCACCAAAAATCCCCCCTTTAACAGGATACCACTTTTGTAAATTATTGACCTCTAAAAGCATTAATTTTTATAATCTACAAGTATTGATGCTGGAAATCATAATCCCTTTTGCGCCAATATCTTTTAATTTGTCCATTAAAATATTTGTTTCAGAATTTTTAACAAGAGCTTTAACAGCAACCCAATTTTCATCCGCCAAAGGTGAAATTGTTGGAGATTCCAAACCAGGAGTAATTTTACAAGCAACATCAAGGTCTTTTCTCGCAATATCATATTCTATAACTGCATATTCTCGTGCTACAAGTAATCCTTCTAATCTTGCAATAAGTTTTTGAACTCCAGGCTTTTCAATTGTTTTGTCATTGTGCCCAATTAAAATGGCTTCTGAAAGCATTAACGGTTCCCCTACAACTTTTAATCCAGCCTCTGTTAAAGTTCTGCCAGATTCAACAACATCAGCAATAACATCTGCAACACCTAGTTTAATTGATATTTCAACTGCACCGTCAAGTTTAATAATTTCAGCTTTAATACCTCTATTTTTCAAATCAGCTTCAACAATATTTGGATATGATGTCGCAATTCTTTTGTTTGCAAAATCATCTGGTAATAAATCCTGTTCATTCGGAATAGCATACATAAATGAAGAGCCACCGAAGTGTAATTCTATTAGTTCAACTGCTGTAGCTTTGCTATCAAAAGTTAAATCTCTTCCTGTAATACCTAAGTCTAAAACGCCATTTGCAACATAAACTGCAATGTCTCTAGGACGCAAAAAAACAAATTCTATATCGTTCTTCTTATCATAAACAATAAGTTCTCTACTTTGTCTTTTTACTTTATATCCAGCTTCTTTTAATAATTTAACAGATGTCTCTGATAAAGCCCCTTTATTTGGGATTGCTATTCTTAACATTATATCTCCTTGTAATTTTTAATTTAAATAATAATTGTTAATATATCATTTTTTTTCAGATGTTCAAATTTGCAAACTAGAAATATTAAGATATTTTAAGGTTTTATTCTTGATTAATTATTATAATGTTGTATATTTAAAAAAAAATAATAAAAAAAATAAAAAATAAAGGAAATAAATTATGGAAGAGTATGAAGAAATATTGGTATATCCTGTTATTGTAATGAGAACAGGAGGTTTAGATGGAGTTGCTTTGCAAGCAAGAGAGTATCGCCATTTATTAAATAATATGGATATTGGAGTTCATGTAATGACAGGTCATTGCGAGACGAAATTTTCAACAGAAAACCCTGTTGGGCATCAACAAACAATAATCAAACGCTTAGATTTCAATAATAAATTTTCAAAAATTTTATTTGCAAATGAATTTACAAGTGGCTCAGAAACGGAATTAAGTGATGTTAGACTTACAGAAGAAGAGTGGATCGAAATGTTCAATGAGCATAAAACAAAATTAAAACGAAGAATTAATAGAATTTTACAGACAACTAAAGATACTCCTGTTTTGATTTATAATCTTGTTTCATTACGCCATGCACAACCAGCAGCAGCAGCAGCATTAAAAGAGATTATTATAGAGAATCCACAAAGAGCTTTTTTGAGCCATTCTGCTGACCCTGATGCTGAAAGACCTGAGAAAATAGAGAGAATTAAGGATTTTGCTTTACCATATATCTCTGCAAATGGTTTAAATGAAGAATACTCTGGAGGTCCTTTAGATCTATTCAATTTGTATCATATTGTTTTGAATCCAACTCAACATCATAATTTTGTTCATAAGTATAAAATTTGTATTGATAATATTTTTGAAATACCTGACTTTTTGGATTTTGTAACAGAAGAGTCTGTTGTTTTGAGCCATCCTAAAAAAATATTTATTCAATATTTGCGTGATAGACAACTTTACACTTCAAAAAAGTCTTATAAATATAAATCTGGTAATATTCATAAAGATACAGTTATATTTTTATCTCCAGTTAGACCAGTTTATAGAAAATTATTAAAAGAAGCAATGTTAATGGCAAAAGCGTATGCAAAAAGAAGAGGGCTTGATGTTGCTTTCTTGGTAACACATCCTAATATAGATGATAAAAATTATTTTCTTGAAACAGTTAAATTTGCAGAGAGTATAAAACTTCCATATTATCATTTGGGAGAATCGTTCACAGTAAGCACTCTTGATACAGTTTATGAAAATCTTGCTGCTATGAATACAATAGGCGTTGTTGCGAGTAATGCAGGTGGTTGGGAAAACGCTTTAAATGAAATGGCAAGAGCATCTATTCCTTTTTATATGAACAATACATTAAATTCATTCAAACCACTTACAGAAGAAATTGGGATTAAAACTTTAGGCATTGATTTTGATAAACTCGCTCCACTAGTGGAAAAAGTAGAAAACAATGAGGAGCATGATGATGTTGATTCCGTTTGTGGTAGTAGTAAATTAATTGAAGTTTTCTCATGGTTTGATGAAATGTTAGATAAAGAAAAACGCACAGAACTTATAGGCTACAATTATAAAAAAGCATACAATTACTTATCACATCAAGCAACTTTACCAAGACTTGTAAAATGTATAAATTATATATATGAACAACATTGTGACTCTGCAAATAAAGTAAACTCACAAACTTTATCTAGAATCTGCCGTGAGTAGATTATACACAAAAAAGAGTTTTGAATAAGTTAATTGCGATTTATGCAATATATTTCATAATATGAAAAAACGATTAAAAATATGTCATATAATAACACGCATGATAGTTGGTGGTGCTCAAGAAAATACTCTTTTGACTTTAAAAGCACACGCAAATAATGGTCATGAAGTTGTTTTAATCACTGGTCCATCTCCAGGCCCAGAAGGGGAACTTTTGAAAAAAGAAGAGTATCCTGATTTTGAAATAATAGAGACTCCTTTGCTTGTGCGTGAAATATCGCCAATGAAAGATTTAAAAATATATTTTTATTTGAAAAGACTTTTAAGGGAAAAGATGTTTGATATAGTGCATACGCATAGTTCAAAAGCTGGAATTGTAGGTAGAATTGCTGCGAAACATGCAAATATTCCTGTAGTTGTTCATACAATACACGGTTTGCCTTTTCATCGTAATGAATCATTTTTGAAAAATTATATATATAAAATGAGTGAAAAAATTGCTGCAAGGTATTGTGATAAAATATATGCTGTTGCACAAGCAATGATAGATCAAGCACTAGATGCACATATCGCACCTAAATCAATGTTTAAAGTTGTTTATAGTGGAATGGATTTAGAACCATATTTAACTGCAACTCCAGATATAACCTTACAGAAAAAACTTAATATTCCAAAAGATTCTTTAGTAGTTGGAGTTGTTGCAAGATTATTTCCTTTGAAAGGATATGAATATTTTATTCCTGTAGCTGCACAAATCGCAAAGAGTAATCCTAGTATAAAATTTTTAGTTGTTGGCGATGGTATTATGAGGAATGATTTAGAACGACAAATAAAAGAGTTAGGATTGGAGAATAATTTTATTTTTGTTGGTTTAATTCCGCCTAAAGAAGTTTACAAATATATAGCATTAATGACCCTTTTAATTCATTTGTCTTTGAGAGAAGGTTTACCAAGAACTGTTGTTCAAGCATTAGCAATAGGTATTCCAGCTGTTTCTTATGACTTAGATGGAGCCCCAGAGGTTATTATAAATGATAAAACAGGATTTGTTTTACCTGCAAAATCTATTGATGAAGTTGCGACTTGTGCAATTAAAATTTTATCTAATCAAGAATATTCAAAAGAACTAGGAAATAATGGAAGAGAATTAGTCAAAGATAAATTTGGTTGGCAAAAAATGGGCAAAGTATTAGAAGATGAATATTATAAAATACTCGAATTAAAAAAATAACAATTGTTTCACATTCTGTATATATTGGGCTTATTTATACTTAGTCCAAAGAAATTTAACGCAGAATAATTTTTAAGAGTTTTTTAATATTAAGGATATTTGCGATATGTGCAATATTTTAAAATATTCCTAAGATTGTATATATTCAGTAAA
>JAOZMT010000226.1 GCA_029934175.1 Victivallales bacterium
GCCGCCTGTTAGTTCCATACAATACTATTAAATACTATTGGTTAGGTAACTATCTTCAACAGCATTTTTATCTTCATTTGGAAATCCAAAAATAAACGTACAAATAGTCCACATACCTATCTTATTGGCATATTTTATCATTCGGGTGGCTTGTTCTAACTTAAACGGCTTTCCAAAAGACTTCCTCGTTTCAACATTTCCAGATTCAATGCCAAATGTAATGCGGTAACAACCGGCAGCCTTCATTTTATCTAAAGTTTTTTCATCAAGATACCAGTGGGCAATACCATTTGGAGTTGTCCAACGAATATCTAGTTTTCTCCGAATAATTTCATCACAAATTTCTATAATCCGCTTTTTACGCGTACCAGCAGCAGCATCCATCCAAGCAAATTCTTGTATTCCGTATTCTTTGTGCAAATGTTCCATCTCATCGACAACGTTTTGAGGAGAACGGGCACGCCATTTTTTAGTTCCCCACACTTGTTGAATTGTGCAATAAGTGCAATTTTGGGGACAGCCACGACTTGTTATCATGGTTGTTTGTGGGTGTCTCATTTCATATTGGCCAACCTTATCATCCAAATAAAGATTTATGTCTAGTAAATCACGAGCTGGGAATGGAATTTTATCAAGGTCATCAATAAGTTCGCGATTAGGATTCTGCATTACTACATCATCCATTCGGTAATAAATTTGTTTTATGTTTCGGTAATGACCATTTTGTTCTACGGTTCGTACAATATCTAACAGCGTTTCTTCTCCTTCTGAATATGCAACAATATCTACATTTTTATCTTTTAATACTAGTTCAGGAAATGTAGAGGAGTGGGCACCACCGAAAATAACAGGTATATTACTATTGATTTCTTTTACAATTCGGGCAACATTATGGGCATCACTTGAATGCACAGTGTACATACAGGAAATGCCAACTATGTCAGCGTTATATTCACTAATTACCTTAAAAAGTTCTTCATCGGTTAAACCATATCTTGCCGTATTTTCTGTTTTTATGATTCTATCTTTTGGAAACATCGCGTCAAGAATGTGTACATCTGAATATCCATGTTTTCGCAAATATCCGGCAAGATAGGTCAAACCTAATGGAAGGTTGATAACTGGATTTGACGGGTCAGCACCATAAGTTGTTGATGGAGGAAAAATTAGTAAAATTTTCATAATTTGCCTTTTATTTAACTACCTAAACTTAACAAGTCTCGAATACCTGTCAGGTTTTTGGAAGTTATTTTTCAGAACATCTATTATAGATACCTTTGGATTCCTCGATCTTTCTGTAATTGAAAGTAAATTCATGGGTAATATACCATTTTTATTAAAAAATAAATGAGGTCAGGCTTGTTGTTTAAGTTCTGAAGTCACTAACGAGTTTTAATCATTTTTCACTTGTTTGAATATACCGTCCCTTATTCCTTTAAAAAAGGATTTTAATAGAGAGGGTCTTAATATCAAAAGTAAAACAAAATAAGCTAGTATGTATGGAATAACGAATAACCCACAAAATTTATTTTTTCCGTGCTTCTTACTAAAGATTATTCTATTACGTGTTAGATAATAAATTCCACTCTTATCAATACTATTATAAATATGATTAAAAACACCTCGTTTGTTAGAAGTTGGTTTTTTTATTTTCAATGAATGCCAAATAATCGCATCTGAAACACAATAAATCTGACCAAATTTTTTTAACCGCAATCCAAAATCAGATTCTTCATAAAAAAAACCGAACGTTTCATCAAAATCAATACCATAAGTATTTTTAAACATCATTGAATTTCTAAAATGGGTTGCTTTGATCAAACTACGAGTAGTATCCAAAATATATCTTTTTCCCGCATTATTATCTTTAACCCTTGTTGTACAGCCAGAAATAACCGAGCCTTGACTTTCTATGATAAAGTCACTCTGGTAACATATTGAAGTAAAACCAACCATTGCAACTCCCGAATGGTTAGTAATTACTTCGTAAGCTTTCTTAATCGAATCTTTCTTGAAAAGCACGTCATCAGCAGATGCTAAACAAATATCGTACCTTGCTTTTTTTATAAAAAAACTAACTGCTTCCGCAGGTTTTTTTGAACTTATTTCATCATAATATAGTATGTTAATATTATTGATATTTTTAATGATTTCGATATTTCTATCTTTATGTTGCTTATCGGTAGAATTATCCAAAACCATTAGTTCAAAAGTATCTAAAAATTCCAAAGCTTCTATTAAAGAATATAAACTTTTTTCAAATACTAATGAATCATTATATGGGATAATACAAACACTTATTGCATGTATCATAATTAAATTGTTCCAATACTTAAAGTAAACTCAGTCACTCAAACACCACAAAATTTTGTGGTTAAATTTGTAAATTAAGTTTCTGAAATGTGATCTTCCGTTAACTACTTTAGCACACAACGGTAATTAAATTGATAAAGTGAATGAAAAATTAAAAAGATAACTATAAGTATCATGACCGTAAAGGAGATACTTCTTTCAATTTTATGCCATGACTGTTTAAAGACTCTTACGTTCAAATGACTTTCAGCGGTATCAACTTCAATCAACCATGCTGGATATTTTAACTCATTTGCTATTTCAATAGTAAATTTTTTTAGTATTTTAGCTTTTTTGCTAATTGCTAATTCAGAACCCAGTAAATTATTCTTCAAAATCAAAATATTATATTTTGAATTAGGTGTTATAGTTGCATAAAATGTAGAATCAGAAAGGCTATATTTTGATCCAGTTACTTCATGGTTATTTAAGCTTATACCTTTTGAAAATATAAGACGGTTATAACTCATCTTATCATCAGTTTCATTTTGGTAAAATTTTGATACAGTCTGGTTTATACCAATAAGACTAAAAAACTCATTATGTTCCAATATCTCCCATAATTTAAAATACTTGTTATTTACAATTTCTTGAAATTTATCACTATTCATAGCAATTAAATTTTCTAAATCTTTAGCGGTTTTTTCGGGGATACCAGGATGAAAAATATCTTTCCTAATCATAATATATTTTGCTGGAGATAAAGACAGTTGCTTCCAAAAGCACTTATAATTAGATTTTAAAATACATTTTGTAATGTTATTGACAAACCTTGGAGTATATCTAACGTCAATAAATTGGTGTACAGAATTAGCATTTATTGGATCCCCTCCAACCGATCTATATTTATAGACACCTTTCTCAAACCATCCACTATTTATTGGAGGAAACTGAAAGATTGTACTTGGAGTATTAATCAATATATCAGGATTAATTTTCCTTAACTCACTATATGGATAAACCAAAACATTTAGTCCAATACCGGGATAGCCTTGTTGTTCTCCAATCAGAGAATGCCTTTTCATTCCTAAATCTCCATAGTATAAAAGAGGTGCCATGATATTAAGGAAAAATATCATTAATGAAATGTTGACCAACCATTTATTTTTGAGTGGCAAAATAATAAAATAAATAGTACATAAGGCTGCTAAAAGAAATGGAGATACAAATGCTGTTGTTCCTCTATGCACAGTAAAAAAACCAAATTTTAAAAGTCCTGCATTTATGATTGAAAAAATATGTCCACCCATACCAATATATGGTATAGAAAATAAAATTACTAATAAAAAGGATATATAAAAAGCTCTTGGTAAAGATTTTCTATATAACAAGTAAACATACCCAAATAAAAAATAAAATATGAACATTATGAACGGGAAATATATATGTTCAGAAATAATAATTTTGTAAATATTATGTGTAAATGCTATGAAAGAAAAAACTTCAAAAAATGATTGTCCATCTATCCCTGATATTTTTTTACTTGATAAAATTGTGGAGTTAGTACTTAAAAAAACATCAAGAAAAGCATTTCCGTAAGTATACCAATAGACTAGAAGTGAAAGTATGAAAAATAATAATACATGTTTTAATCGAAAATATTTAAAAAGAGTAAATAACACAACTGGTAAAACAAAGAAAAAAATATGAACTGTAACAAAATTACCAAGCACAATAAAAAGAAGCAAAAATTTAAAATCTCTATATACAGCAGCTTGAAAAATAATAGCTACAAACATGGGAAAAATTGATATAGAGAATATAACAGTATATGAGCCAGAAATAAAATAAGATATCACAGGCGGAGAAAAAGAGTAAAAAATTGCAATAATATATTTAATCAGTTTATTCTGGTTTTTAAAGTAATTGTCGAAAATAAAAAATAGGTATGCTGTTGACAAGAAAGCTAAAAAGCTAGATAGGAAGAAGAATATATGATTGTAGTAAATAGGATTTTTTGAAAAAGATACCACAAAATAAACTATATAAGCTATTAGCGGATTTAGATTAAAATGATTTTCACCTCCCGGAAATAAACCGAATGAATAGGTACTATCATACTGCCCAAGAAAATTACTGGCTTCATTGAATGGAAATACAGGAACATTATGATCCCAATGAAAACCAAACATTAAATCATTAAAAATAAAATACCTTATAATAACTGTTGCAATAACTAACACAACTATACTAGCTACTATAAGATAAAGTGGGTTTATCCGTGGGTTATTACGTTCCATTATTTTATATAGAATTGTAGAATGTTAGAAATAACTTGTTCAGTTTCTGGCTTAGCAAGTTGAGGAAACATTGGTAAACTAAGTACTTCACGATGTATCACTTCAGAAATGGGAAAATTTCTCATTTTCATATTTGCATAAGCTGGTTGTAAATAAGGAGGTATTGGATAATGAATCATCGTGCTAATGTTTGCATCTCGTAGTTTCTGCTGGAGTTTGTCACGTTGTTGACTACGGATGACAAATAAGTGCCAAACAGGTTCCACCCAATCAGGTACAAAAGGTAAAATGATATCCGGACTGTTAGCCAAGCCTTCTT
>JAOZMT010000227.1 GCA_029934175.1 Victivallales bacterium
CAAGCTTTAAAACAAACACAAGAAAATGCTGAGAATTCTCTTTGCATTGAAACAGAGTATGGCTTTGAAAAAATTTCTTGGGCTAAAAATATTAAATATAAAACTCAAAATGTGAATGTAATTTTTTCAACAAGAGTGATAGTAGATGAAAATGAAAAAGTCATAGCAACTCTTGATGACTGCTGGGTTACAAATATAATGCCTCGTGCAAATAATATCGAGGTTTTAATAAAAAAAGGAGGACGACAACGCTGGAAAATTGAAAATCAAGGATTTAAGGAACAGAAATGTGATGATTTCGAACTTGAACATCTCTATGGCAAAGATGACAACGCCTGGAAAAATTATTATCAACTATTACAAATAGCTCATTTTATTACTCATTTAATAAAATATAGTGACCTTATTACGAAACTACAAAAACAATTACAAGCTAAAAATGGAGGACGAATAATTCGTTCTTTTTTGGAATACTATGTTTCTACTAAAGACTTTGTGTTTGAAATGAGGAGAAAGTTTTTAGAATATCCTATGTCTACATTGTCAGATATTTTTGGAGGAAAAATCCAAATAAGATTTTCATCAGGATAATTATTACGCCATAGTTTCTCAAGTTCTTGTCATCATCACATACAAATATTAATAATAAAAAAATACGATGCTTTTCATCAGGTTTTCTCTTGCCGTCGTTATATTTCTTTTATTTTTATGAAAATAAACTATATTTTTTAAATTATGATTCTTTTTAACTGAAAAAGAGTGAATTAAAATTGATATTTATTAAAAAGCTATTATATTAGTTATTAAGTATAATAAATAGGAGAAATAAAATGAAAAAAGAATTTCAAGAAACAGGGTCATGTGTTCCTAAAAAACACTATATGGTTGATACAACAGAACAATTAAATGAAACAATAGAATTAATTGAACGAGGCAAATATTTTATAATTAATCGACCAAGGCAATTTGGGAAGACTACAACTTTATCTTTGTTAGAAAAAAGTCCAAAACTTGCTGATTATATAATTTTAAGAATGAGTTTTGAAGGAATTGGAGATATGTGCTTTCAAAGCGAAGGTGCTTTTATAAAAATGTTTGTGGAAAAAATAAAAAATGAATTGGAATATTTAGGAATTAAAGAAGAAGAAAATGTTTTTCTTTTCGATAAAGAATCATCCTTTGCTGATTTATCAAAAATCATAACAAACTTCATAAAAGCAATGAATAAACCTGTCGTTTTATTAATTGATGAAGTTGATCAATCTAGTAATAATAATTTATTTATTCGTTTCTTAGGTGTTCTAAGAAATAAATATCTTTTAATGAATGAAGATAGGGATTTTAGTTTTCATTCAGTAATTTTAGCTGGTTTACATGATGTGAAAAATTTAAAATCAAAGCTTCGACCAAATGAAGAAGCAACATATAATTCGCCTTGGAATATAGCAATCAGTTATGATGTCGATATGACATTTTCTGCAAAGCAAATTGAGACAATGTTAGTTGAATATGTATCTGCGACTAATGCAAATATGGATATTGCATATATCGCAAAAAAATTATATTATCATACTTCAGGTTATCCTTATTTTGTTAGTAAACTTTGCAAGATTATAGATGAGAAGATAAAACCTAAAGTTTGGGCAGAGATTGATATTATTGAATCAATAAAGATTTTATTAGAAGAAGAGAATAATCCTAATTTTGACAAGTTAATAAAAATATTAGAAGAAAGCAAAGAATTAACTAAATTAGTAAAAAAGGTTTCATTAGGGCTAGAAAGTTTTAGCTATAACTCTAAAACACCATTGATTAATTTTGGAAAGATGCATGGAGTTTTTAGACCTAATGAAAAAAATCGTGTTGTAATTTTTAATAAAATTTATGATAAAGTTATTTCAGAATATTTTGAAAGCAAACAAGAAATTGAAGGAACTTTGGATATTGTTCCTTCACAATATTTGACTAAAGCTGGAAAATTAGATTTGAAAATATTATTGACAAAATTCAAAGATGCAGCTAAAGAAAAATATTCATCATCTAAAAAGTTAAAAACCAAAGAGTTTCTTGAAGAGGATTTACGAACACAATTTTTTATGTATTTAAAACCAATTTTAAATGGGATAGGTTTTTCTTGCAAAGAAGTTCAAACTTGTGAAGAACGCAGAATGGATGTTGTTATTTTCTTTAGAGATGAAAAATTTATAGTTGAATTAAAAATATGGCGTGGACAACAACAACACAAAGCAGGATTAAAGCAACTTAAAGAATATATGGATTATGAAAATGTAGAAAAGGGCTATATGCTAATAATGAATAAAAATAAAACTAAAGAATTTAAAACAACCGATGAAAATGGTATTTTCATTGCTTGGGTTTAAGTTAATTTTGAATGCTGAAAAGAAAGCTAAGGATATGACAATATGAAAAAAATAGAAGAGATAGAACAGTTTATAAGAACAGTCCAACATAAGAGTTTGTGGTTTATTAAGAAAAATTATAAGCCCCAGAGCTTGGATTCTTTTATTTACTTACTTGGCGAAATAAAAAAACATTCTACAGTAAAAGAATATAAAAAAGCAAAAGGATATGAACAATGGCTATTACAAAATTCCAAAGAATACTCTGTAAAATAATATCAGATAACAGGAAAGTAAATAATGAAAGTTATATTGCTGGAGGTATTGCTCTTAATCATTTAATAGATGCTCCAAGACTTTCTCATGATATAGATATTTTTAATGATTCAAAAGATGCGGTCTATGCAAGTTTTGAATTAGATAGTTGTGTATTAAAAAAAGAGAATTATGAATTAAAAATAATTAGAGATAGAAATGGTTTTATAGAAGCTGATATTTCAAAAGGAAATGACTCTATTTTAGTTCAATGGACAACAGATAGTTGTTTCCGTTTTTTTCCATTACTAGAAGATAAAGATTTTGGATTAACGATGCATCCATTTGATTTAGCTACTAATAAAATTCTTGCATTAGCAGGTCGCTTAGAGGTTAGAGACTGGATTGATGTAATTAACTGTAGTGAGAAAATTCAACATTTAGGATTTTTAGTTTATGCGAGTTGTGCAAAAGACCCAGGGTTTAGTCCTGAAATGATTTTACAGGAAGCGACTCGTTCTTCTCATTATTCACAAATTGAATATGATACTTTGACTTTTAAAGATAATGAGTTTGAAGATTTGGCAATAGTATCTAAAAAGTGGAAAATGATTTTATCAGAAGCAAATGATATAATAAACAAACTGCCTTATAAAAATGTAGGTTCGGCAGTTATGACTCAAAACAATGAATTATATATTGATTTAGATATAGATTTAGAAAAAATATATTATCATAAAGGCACTATGTTTGGAGCTTATCCTATTTTTGTAAATGAATAATAAACTATATGACATATTAACTTCTTTTTGGGAAGTTATAAAGAAATACCATATTCTTGCATCATTTCTTTTTGTTATAATATTAATATCAACAAACTGTTACTTGCAAGAAGATGGAAATTATTGGGTAGGAATAGAAGATGCATTGATTGTTTTATCTGGCGAGTTCAATGAAAAACAATCTACGGTTCAAGGTAGGGTTTTACAATTAATATCATTAATATTTGGAGCTGTTTTATTTGGTATATTAGTAGGTAAAATATCGTCATGGTTTGTAGTAAAAGAATTAAGGAGAAAGAGAATGGGTAAGTATAAAGATCATTTTATTATTTGCAACTGGAATAGAAAAGGTAAAGAAATTGTTAAGGAGTTGCAAAAGGGAAATAAAGAAAGAGATATTTTGATAGTGTCAGATAATTGGCATAAAGAATTTGAATTGTCAGAAGAAGATTTAGTGGGTATTAATGAGAGCAAGATACATTATCCAACAAAGAATGAAAAAGATATATATCCATCGCCGACTAATTCATTAATTCTTGAAAAGATACAAGTTGTTCAGTGTAAGAGTGTGATATTGCTTGCCGATGATAACACAGATAAACCTGATGAAAAAAATGCATTAATAGCATTAGCAATAAAGCCATTTGAAAGGAGTAAGCAACTGAAAGAAAATATTGATATTCATATAATATCAGAATTAATAAATTCAGAATTTGAGAATCATTTAAAGAGTGCAGGAGTAGATGAGATTATTTATGCAGGAGAGTATTCAACAGGAATAATTGCACAAAGCGCACAAAACAAAAATGTATCAGGAATTTATCATGATCTTTTAACTTATTCAAGTGTCAGTAATGAAATCTATTATACTGAAAATAAAAACAAAAGATACACAGGAACATTTGAAGATGTTAGAAACTTGGTTAATCAAATACACAATGTTAATTTAATTCTTCTTGGGATAAGAAAAAAGGATACATCAAAAATAAATGAATGGAAAAATATAATAAACCCCAAATTAGATATATTAGTTGATAAAAGTGATGAACTTATAATTTTATCTTATGACAAATCTGATTTAAAAGAATTGTATTAACTAACATTTCGGGATTCAATTTTAGAGAATCCAAGCAATAAAACTTGCGAAGCAAAAAGTAACGCAGACATCTTGCCTGCACAGTTCAGCAGGCATCCTGCCGGCTGTGCTATGGAAACAGCCTGAATGTGAATTTAAAGATTTAAAATTTTTCAATAATCAATATTCAACACGGAATATCCAATATTCAAGTAAAGAATTCCTAAATGCAACATCATATAAAGCAACAATTTCCCATCTCAAAAATTTATACATACATAGTCATCAAATGACTAAAAAAGCAATAAACAATGCCTAAAAAGGCTTAAATATAGGCTAGTTTCATATTATGCATAAAACTACTTTACACTTTGGACTAGGAATTAAAGCAGTCAGAGTCCCGCTTTCAAGCGGAAGTAAAGTAAATAGCTTTAGC
>JAOZMT010000011.1 GCA_029934175.1 Victivallales bacterium
TTTAGTTGGAGCAAACTTTGATAGCAAAAAAGCAAATATAGGCGATTGGATAGTGGATAAAAAGATTAAATAAAGGAGAATATTATGAGAAAAACATTAAATACAAGTGCAAGCACTTATGATCAGATAATTAGGTTCAACTATATGTATGTAGACAAAACAGATTATCTTTATAAATTAATAAAGATTCAAAGTGGGCAATACTTTTTATCACGCCCACGAAGATTTGGTAAATCGATGACTTTATCTGCGTTAAAAGCAATTTTTGAAGGGAAAAAAGAAAGTTTTAAAGATCAATACATTTATGATAAACCTTATGATTGGAAAGCATATCCTATAATTCATTTATCGATGAATACAATGAGAGCTGATACAGCTGAGAATTATGAGAGAAGACTATCTAAATCTTTAGATGTTATAGCTAAAAATTATAATTTAACGCTAGATGTTGGAAGTTCAGCTGATAAGTTTGAAGAGTTAATTTTAGCATTATCAAAAAAAGAAAACGATGTTGTTGTTCTAATAGATGAATATGACAAGCCTATTTTAGACAATGTTTTAGATTTACAAAAATGCACAGAAATACGCAGTATTTTAAAATCATTTTATGGGCAAATAAAAGCCAATGAAGATAAACTTCGTTTTACATTCATTACTGGAGTGAGCAAATTCACACAAGTATCAATTTTTTCTGATATGAATAATCTAGAAGACATAACAATGGATAGAAAATTTGCAGGTATTTGTGGTTTTACTCAAGAAGAATGTGAACACTATTTTGCAGAATGGATTACAGAAAACATAGAAGAATTAGAAACAACCAAAACTGCGTATCTCGCAAAGTTAAAAGATATGTATGATGGTATTCGTTTTACTCCAAAAAAATTATATCTTTACAATCCAGTATCTTTCACAAATGCAATGAAAAATTGTAACTTTGTAAATTATTGGGTTCAAACAGGAACTCCTACTTTTTTGATGAATTTATTGAAAAAAGATTATCAAAATAATTTTAAAGATAAAGTTGATATTAGATCTTTTGAAAACCTTAAAGCAAAAAGTTATATGTTTTCAAGTTATGAAATTGATGATTTAGGAATTATACCTTTATTTTATCAAACAGGATATTTAACAATTAAAGATTACAATATTGAGAAAGATGAATATATATTATCTTATCCTAATAATGAAGTTAAAGAATCTATCTTAATTAGATTTGTAGAATTGTTTTCAAAAAGCAATAGAGATAAAATTGGAATAATGTTAATAAAATTGTTTGATACTTTAGAAGAAAATAATATGGATGAGTTTATGAATACTTTAAAAGTTTATTATGCAAACATTGATTATGATATTCAAAAAAAAGATGAAGAGTGTTATCAACTGATATTTTATTTGCTTTTTTCAAACTTAAATTTCAGAATCAACACAGAAGTCAAAACAAATAGAGGGCGAATGGATGCTGTCATAGAAACTCCTGATCGCATTTTTATTTTTGAATTTAAATTAGACAAAACTGCACAAGTCGCAATGGATCAAATAAAAGATAGAGAATATTATCAAAAATACTTACTAGCAGGGAAAGAGTTAATTTTAGTTGGAGCAAACTTTGATAGCAAAAAAGCAAATATAGGCGATTGGATAGTGAAAAAAATATAAAATAAAGGAAATTTTATGAGAAAATAAAATAGAGTTTCAAGAGAATTTCAAAGGTAAAATCATGGATATAAAAAGTTTAATATTAGGAATAGCAATGTCCTTAGGTATATTTGCAGTTAAAACAGGAATAGGACAATATTATTGCCTTGCACAAATCGCAAATAAATGGAAGGCTATAGGATTATTATTACTTTTAAACTTTGCATACTTCGCAATATTTATTTTATCATTTATTTTAATTATTAATATCAATTTCCTTGAGTATTTCAATGAAATACAATTTTTTTTCAAATCAGGAATGACAATTCATATTATTATGGCATTTTTTATGTTTTATTTTGGTTGGAAAATGATTAAATCTGAGAAGACTGAGATTCAGCTTGGTAAAAGCAAATATTCTATATTATTATTAATTCTACCCTGCCCTATTTGTTCAAGTGCTATATTTTTAACAACAGCATTTACTCTTAACCTTTTACCCAATAAAGTCATTTATTCATTTTTTATTTCATGGGGAGTCTTTTTCACAATTACAATGATTACATTATTAATATTAAAATTGCATAAATCACAAAAAAATATAAATTCATTTATTGGTGAATTAATGCTATTAATATCTTTATATTTTTTCTTTAATATTGCAGTCGCTCCAAACTTTAAAGATATGGAACGAATATATAGAATTGCAAAATATGAAGGAGATAAAGTAATATCTACAAATACAAATTATCTTTGGGCGTATGCATTAATCGCATTTTCATTATTCGCAGGATTTATTTATAAATTAATTAGAAATAAATTAACCACGAAAAGCACAAAAAAAGAGAAGAACAAATTAATAACAAATTAAAAATAAATTAAAGTATATATTCAGTGAATCACATTAAATTATAGTTAACCACAGAGGCAACAAAGTTAAACACTAAGTTTCACAAAGAAAACCTTTGTTTTCTTTGCAAAAAACTTCGTCTACTTTGTGGTAAAATGGGGTTTACTGAATATATACAAATTAAAAAAATATGAAACAAAATAATCTATCATTGATGCAAAACTTAAGAAAAGTAACCATTTCGTGCTTTTCGTGTTTTTCGTGGTTACTCTTCTCTTTCTTCATTATGAATATAAATGCAAAAGACATTGCCATTTTAATATCCGATTCTGAATCTGCTTTGATGCAAAAGGTTATTAAAAATTTGCACATTCCGCAAAATTTAAAATTCAAATCTTTTCCTGCTGGCAATATACCAACTTATAATGAAGAAAACAAAACATATATTGATAATGCTGATGCTATAATTGTTGATGTAATGATTAAGTCTCAAGTTGATTATTTGAAAAATTTTGTTAATTTAAAAAATAAAAAAATCTATGCTATCCGAGCTTCAAGAAATGATAAAGAATTAAAACAATTAGGCTTTATTTTCAAGAAAGATATTTATGATTATTATCATAATTTTTCAGCAAAGAACCTTTCTAATATGTTGTTAAAAACAGTGAATATTGCTTTTGATATGAAATTAAAAGTAGAAGCACCCATTGTTATCCCGAGACTTGGAATTGCACATTACGCATCTGATAAATATTTTTCAACTACTATAGAATATAAAAAATATTATACTACAAAAGGATTTTACAAAAGAAATGCTCCTTGGATAGGGATTTCGATATATTCAGCAGGTATTCGTGGAGAACAAGCGTCTGCACTGTTCGCAATTATTAAAGATTTTGAAAATGCAGGATTTAATGTCATGACTATTTTTGGTTGGGGATATGAACCAATTAATCAATTTATGATTGATAAGCAAGGCAAAGCAACAATAGATCTTTTAGTGGCTTTTAATTTGAAATTTAAAAGTGCATTAAAACCTGAACTTAAAACGGCTTTAGAAAAACTCAATATTCCTGTGATTAATGCTACTCAATTATATTATTCAACTATCGAAGAGTGGGAAAAAAGCGAAATAGGTTACAAATCAAAAGCTATTTCTTGGTGTGTTGCCATTCCCGAATTATCTGGTTTAATTGAACCTACTCCTTTGATTGGAAAGGTTGAAACTGTAGATGAAAATTCTGGAATGAAGATTTTTCATAAAGCTCCTATCAAACCAACTATTGATAATATGATTAAACGAGTAAAAAAACTTACTATATTACAACAAAAAGCCAATAAAGATAAAAAAATTGCTTTATTTTTCTATAATCATTCACAAGGAAAACAAAATATTGGAGCGAGTTATTTGAATGTTTTTCGCTCAATTAAAGAAATTATCAATCGATTACAAAAAGAAGGTTATACAATATCTAATAAGGATATTACAGAAAAAGAGATAAAAGATTTAATTTTACAATCTGCTAGAAATGTTGGAAGTTGGGCTCCTGGAGAACTTGATAAAATGTTAAGAGATGGCAAACTTTTTGAATTGCCTGTTGCGGATTATGCAAAATGGTTTAAAGAGTTACCTGAACAATTTCAAAAAAAATCAATCGAATCTTGGGGAAAACCTCAGGATAATAAAATTATGGTCAAAGATGGGAAATATATTATAGCTGGCATCCAAATTGGGAATCTGTTTTTATTACCAGAACCTGCACGAGGTTGGGGCGATGACCCTATGAAACTTTATCATGACACACTTGTTTGGCCTCATCATCAATACACTGCTGTTTATCAGTGGATTAATAAAGTTTTCAAAGCTGATGCAATGATTCATCTTGGGACACATGCAACTTATGAATGGCTTCCAGGTAAACAATCCGGGTTACATCCAGCCGATCCACCAGAAGTTATGATGTCAGATATCCCCAATATTTACCCTTATATAGTTGATGATATTGGAGAAGGTATTCAAGCAAAACGAAGAGGGAGCGGGGTAATTATTGACCATCTAACTCCTGCCGTAAAAAAATCTGGATTATATGAAGAATATGAATCTTTATTCAATATGATTTCATCGTTATCTCAATCTACATCAATTCATAGTAAATTAACAGAATCAAAAGAAAAAGAAGTTATTGCTTTAATAAATAAACTGGGACTTAAAAAAGAATTAAAAGGTGATAACTCTCACTCTACTTGCAAAGTTCATCATCACTCCAACGATAAAAATGGTAAACTAATCCATAAAGTAGAACATTATTTACTCGAAATAAAAGCAGAAAATATGCCATTTGGATTACATACCTTTGGGGTTTCTCCAAAAGATGATGCCTTTAAATCAACTGTTTCAAATATCGCAGAGGTTAATCCTGAATTAAAAAAAGAGGATATTTCTGCACAACTCGCAAAATGCGGAAATAATGAGCTTGATGCATTAGTCGCAGGTTTAAATGGTGAATATATCCCATCTGGAGAAGGAAATGACCCTTTGCGTAATCCTAAAGCTATTCCAACTGGTAGGAATTTTTATGGATTTAATCCAGATATGATACCATCTAAATCTGCTTATAAATTAGGTGTTATTGCTGCAAAAGAGTTAATTGAGAAAAATTTAAAAGAAACAGGAAAATATCCAAATAAAGTTGCAGTTGTAGTATGGGCATGTGAAACTTTTAGAAATGAAGGAATAAATGAATCTACTATTTTATATTTAATGGGATTGAAGCCTATTTGGGATAAGAAAAATCGTGTTAAAGGAGTTGAAGTTATATCAGGAAAAGAGCTAGGCCGTCCACGAATTGATGTCTTAATCACACCTTCAGGATTATATCGTGATTTATTTCCAAATTTTTTAAAATTTCTTGATCGAGCAGTGCAAAAAGCATCAGTTCAAACAGATATAGAAAACTTAATTGCACGCAATTCTGCACAAATCGCAAAAACATTAATAGCTGATGGAATGGATAAAGATAAAGCTGCGAAGTATGCAAAAGTAAGAATTTTTTCAGAAAAACCTGGAGCTTATGGAACAGGTATATCAAGTCTTGCTGGAATGAGTGGAACTTGGGAAAAAGAGGAAGAAATGGGGAAAGTTTTTGTCAACCATATGTCTCATGCTTATTCTGAAGATTTATGGGGTGAGTCAGTTCAAGAGGTATATAAAGAACAGTTAAAAGATGTTGATATCACACTACATTCAAACTCTTCAAATATATATGGGGTGCTTGATAATGATGACCAATTTCAATATTTAGGAGGATTGTCTTTAGCAGTTAAAACTGTTAGTGGCAAAGCTCCAACAACAATAATTTCACTGCAACGCACTCCTGGCAAAATTAAAACGGAAAACATTGCAAAAACTGTCGGGCGTGAACTTCGCAGTAGATATTTAAATCCAAAATGGATAAAAGGGATGAAAGATGAAAATTATGCAGGAGCTTATGAAATATCAAAAGGAGTAGAACATCTTTGGGGTTGGCAGGTTACAGTAAATGATAGTGTAAGCGAAGAGCAATGGAATGAAGTAAATGAAGTTTATGTAAAAGATAAATATAAACTTGGAATGAAAGATTTTTTTGATGAGGCAAGTCCTTGGGCATATCAATCAATAACAGGACGAATGCTTGAATCTGTTCGCAAAGATTATTGGAAAGCAAGTGATGAAATTCAGCAAAACTTAGCACGAGAATATGCAACTAGCATAATAAATAAAGGGGTTGCATGTTGTGACCATACTTGTAATAATCCTATTTTAAATCAAATGGTAATGAACCTAATATCAATTCCTGGTGTAATGTCTCCAAAACTAGTCACTAAATTTAAAGTAGCAATTGAAAAAGCAACAAAAAAAGACTTGAAAAAACATATAAAAGAACGCCGTGATTTACAAAAAAGATTACAAGAAGGATTTAAAAAGAAGAAACAGAGCGAGGGAGAAGCGGAGAGTGGGAGTGATGGTGGAATTAAAAAATCTGCGGATAATGCAAAAAATGTCAAAGGTTACAAAATGGAAAAAATAAAAAGATCTAGTGATAAAACCGAAATGACATCATCTGGAATGGAATGGATAGCATCTTTTATAGTTCTTGCACTACTCGCAATATTTTATATAGGAATGAAAAAGAAACAATAAATTGTGTTATCCTTAGCTCAGCCACAAAAAGGAGAAAGCTTTTTAAAAAATTTTTGTTGAAAACATTTGATATATTGAAAAGAAGTGTTATTTTGTAATATATTAAATAACATTTTAGGGTTCTTTTTTCTACAAAAGTAGCCTTAATTGTTCCGCATTCCTCTCATTTTTTAAATAATTACAATCTAATTGCAAAGCTTTTTCCAATAAAGATACAATACTTTTTTGAATCGTATTTTTTTATTAAATTTACTAAAATTTCATTAAGTTCTGTCATTTTGTCTAATGCTCCATATATTACAGCTTTAAATAATTCCCACATTAAAGATGCCAAGGATATAAATTCAAGTTTTCCAGTTATACTATCCCGCATTTCTCCAAAATAATCAGCACCTCTATCTCTCATTGCAGAAAATAGCAGCAAATACCTTATGGATGTTAAATTAATAGATGCATAGAGTGAAGCATAATTAGTATATTTTTCAACCGTTCACAGCATAAATTGCTCTAAAATAAATTTAGCTAAAGTCTAGGAAATGCATTAACTTATTTTAGAGAAAAAAGAAGTTCCTATTTTTTCACACCCAATCGAGTTGCCATACCATCAATATCTAATAAGTCAATATCAACAGTAGAAATAGTAATATCTGCTAGGTTTATATTTCTTGCAGCTTCAAGAGCAACAATAGTGCTTCCTCCCACACCTTGCATGGCTTGATTTCTCAATTTTTCACCCTCTGCTTCTGCTTGTTTTATTAATAATTCACCTTCTGCAGCTTTTTCAGTTTGGATTAAATTTGCATCTGCTTGTTTTTCAGTTGCATATTTTTCATATTCAGCACGCAACTTTACAATTTTTCTATCCATCTCAGCTTGCATTTTAGTTATTTCAGCTTTTTGCTCTTGCATAATAACATTGACTTTTCTTTTTGTTTCAGCTTCAATAACCTCTCTACGACCTCGCTGCATTGCTGCTGCTTCTAGAGATTTATTTAATTCTACTTCTTGGTCTGCAAGCTTTTTACGACGAATTTTTTTCTCATATTCATTGTCAAATTGGACATTTTTTACAAGTATTTCAATTATTTCAACAGAGGCGTTTTTTAATGCTTGAGTCAAGTCAGTTTTTATTTCACTGGCTCTAGACCTTCTCGCCTTAGGATTATAAAAATCTTCAGTTTTCATTAAACCAAAAATATCTCTACAAACCTTTTGTGCCCTTGTCCTAACAATGCTGTTTTTATATACATTCCCAACCCCTGCAGTTTGTCTGATTTTATGTGCCTCACCCTTTTTAATTCTATATTTAATAGTTACATCTACTGATACTTCATAACCATCTGCAGACTTAACTCGAACATCATCCCGGCCGCGTCTATCTCCATATTTTTGTTTTCTTGTCATTTCAAGAGTCTGAACAGTCATATCAAAAGAATTCCAAGTGTGAAAAGGCCCCAAATCTAAGTGCCAACCTGGCCCAAAATCTTCAGCAACCACTCCTTTTCCTCCTCCTAATTCTTTAGTCAAAACTCCAGCGCACCCAATCGGCACATAAAATACTAATGACTTAACTAAAATCCATAGCGATATTACAACAACAATTGTGAGTAATACAAAATATTTCATAATTTTCATTTTAAAATCTCCTATTTTGATAATTCTTTAGCAAGAATATCTGCTTTGTTTAGTTCTAATTTCCCAATATGACCATCAATGGTATATGGTTTCCCTGTAATCTGAATAGATTTTAGTTTTTTAGCATATTCCATTTTTACCATATTCCGACCACCTTCACCTTCAAGAGCAAGTTTCATAGCCTCAATACCTTTCGCATCAGCTCTTTTCTCAGCCAAAATTCCTATAGCTAATCTTTGTTTTTTATATAAATTTGCTCCTGCTCCAATAATAATTTTATCGTTATACGCATCTGCTGACTTTTTAACTCGCTCAGCCTCTGCACCAGCAGCAATAAGTTTTTCTTGCATTTTACCTTTAAACTGCTCAATTGAAACATTTTTTTTATTTGTTATTTCAACTATTAAAGTTTGTTGTTTTTGCTTTGCTGCTAAAGCTTTAGATTTCTCTTCAAGAACAGCTTGATCTGCTATCTTTTTTTCTTTAATCATTGCTTCATATTCTTTATAAAAGTGTGGATCTTGTGGTGTTATATTTGTAATTCTAATTCCAAATTGTTTTTCTATTTTTGCATTAATCGCAATTGTAGCTTCATTTATACGACTTTTCCGTTTAGATGAATCGTAAAACTCTTCAGTTGTTAGTTCGCCCAAATAATTCCTGCAAATAGAGCGAGAATAATCTCTTATCCATTTTGTCTTATAATTATCATCTAATCCAGATGTTTGAACTATTATATCTGCCATAGATGGTATAATCTGATATTGTATTTCAAGATCTAAAAAGACATCGCTTCCATCAACAGTTTTAACTTTTAAATCATCTTTCTCTTGGCGATCTCCTCTGCGAACATTCTCTGTCATTTCAAGAATTTGGATTTTTTTGTTCAATTTGAAAAAATCTTTTGTAATTCCATTATAAAAAGTAACTCCTGATTTCTCTATAATCTCAAATTTACCAGTAACTTTATCTAATAAAATACCAACCTCTCCACCTGAGACACGCCCAGTTTTTACTATATTCATGCCAATAAGAATAATAATAACTATGGATATTATGACCCAAGCAAAATTGTTACCTAATACCTTTTTGATATTATCTTGTGCATTTTCAAAATCTTCATTCATATTAATTCTCCATTTTTAAATGATCTTAACTCCGCTAAAATTACGGCATAGAAATAAAAAAAGCACCTTAAAAAAGGTGCTTTCTTATAATTATTTTTTCTTTTTACTTGTCTTCTTTTCACGACGCTTTTTGTCGCTAGGTTTTTCGTAATTTCTTCTACCTCTAAGTTCTTTTAAAGTGCACTCTTTATCAAGTTTCTTTTTAAGCTTACGCAAAACTTTGTCAATAGGTTCACCTTTTTTTACTCTTACTTCTGTTTCTACCATTATTATCTCACCCCCTTTATTTGTTAATTTTACTATTTTACAAGCATATCCATTACTTTGAAAGCTACTGCTAAAAGTCCAATAGATCCAAGTGTGAATTTTATATTTGTTATAATTCCCTGCTTAATTGCATCTTGGATTTTAATATCCATACCTGCAAATTTGTCATTCATATTTGCAAATTTGTCATTCATATTTGCAAATTTCAAATCTGTATTTTCAATAGAACGATCCAATTTATCATTCATATTTACAAATTTATCATTCATTTTAGAAATAGATAACTCTAACTTATCAACTTTTTTGTCAATAGAATAATAATTATCTTTTATATCAGATATATCTGTTTCAATTTTCACAAATCTTTTTTCATTTTTTGCATCAAATCTATTTAAGATATCACTAATTTCTTGTTTATGAATATGAAATTCATCTTTTAAACCAATTACACTATCAGTAACTTCATTTAACTTCAAATCTAAATGATTTATATGATTAAATTGTGATTTTAGTAATAGTGTATTTATATCGCTTTGATCCAACCCCTCACCATTTGAGAATTTTGATTCTATCTCATCTATTTTAGGCTTAATCATTTCAAGCATTAAATTATCTATTTTAGTATAATTCATATATCATTCTTAATCTTGTGCAAAACTTGATTCATCTGATAGTAAATCTTTTAGTTTTATCAAAGCTTGATTTTGTATTTGACGCACCCGCTCCCTTGTTCTTCCAATTTCTTGGCTAACCTCTTCTAGCGTTCTAGGGCGTTTACCGTCTAAACCAAATCGTAATTCTAATATTCTTTTTTCTCGATCTTCTAAATCAGTGAGTAAATCCAATAATCTATCAATAGACTCAACATCACCAAGAATTCTATCTGGAGTCATTGCTGATTTATCTGGAATAATATCTTGAAACTCTCCTTCTTCTCCTTGCTGTATAGGGTCATGTAACGAGAATGTTCTTAAGTCTGCAAGCTTTAATCCCGCAATAGTTCTTTCACTAAAATCTAAATGTTTAGCAATTTCTCCGTCAGTAGGTTCGCGACCTAGTTCTTCTGTTAATCTTGTTCGAATAGCTTTGATTTTATTAATTTTCCCAGCTGATTGCACTGGAATTCTAATTGTTCTACTTTGGTTAGCTAGAGCTCTTCGCATTGATTGTTTTATCCACCAAGCAGCATAAGAACTAAATTTAGCTCCTTTTGAAGGATCAAATTTTTCTACAGCTCGCATTAATCCTATATTCCCTTCTGAAATTAAATCAAGTAGAGGAAAACCTAAACCTTTAAAATCATGGGCAATCTTAACAACAAGCCTTAAATTTGCTTGAATTAAAATAGATCTGCCTTCCTCTTGTTCTTCCACATCATCTCCATGAATTTTTGCGGCAAGTTCGACTTCTTGTTTTTTAGTAACAAGATCTATTTCTCCAATATCCTGCATATAAACTTTCATTGTATCATTTTTTGATTCAACAACAGGTTTTAATTTTTTTTGCACTCTTTTTTTAACGGTAACAACATTTGGTTGATCCTCAGTAACTAAAATGTCTTTAACTAAATCCTCTTTAGTAAATTCTTTATTTGACTGACCTTTTTTCTTCTTCTTCTTTGTTATATCTTTTAACTCATGTTCAGGAATGTCATCTGGTAACTCTAGTCCTTTATCATCCATCTCATCTAATTCATCAATCTCTTCTTTGACTTTTTTTTCTTTTTTTTTCTTACGACCTTGCCGAGCCTTTAACAATGCCAAGAGTTCTTCATCGGTAAAGTTATCTGCATCTTCATTTTCGTCAAAAGGGATGTCAATATTTGTAATATTGTCATCTTTTAATTCTTCTATTTTTGTTGTTGCCATGTATAAACTTATTTTCCTTTAATTATTATATATTTAAAATCTAAAAATATTAGATTTATTTACGAGATTATTTTTTGCATAAAACCATATAACTTAGCATGCTTTTAGAAAAAATCAAATTAATCAAATATTTTTTTGATCTTTTCTGTAAATGGAGGAGTTAATATGCCTTGTTCTGTGATAATTCCAGTAATTAATTCATTAGGAGTTACATCAAATGCAGGATTATAAGTTTTAACATCTTCTGGTCCTGTCCATTTTCCAAATCCTTTGATAATTTCTTTTCTGTCGCGTAATTCAATTGGAATCATAGATCCATCTGAAAGCTCCATGTCAATAGTTGAATATGGTATCGCAACATAAAATGGTATATTATGATATTTTGCTAAAATAGCTAAACTATAAGTTCCTATTTTATTTGCCGCATCGCCATTAGCCGCAACTCTATCAGAACCCACAATAACAATATCAATTTTTCCTTCTTTCATTACTTGACCAGCCATACTATCGCATATTGTTGTAACATCAACTCCAGCTCTTTGAAGTTCCCAGGCAGTTAGCCTTGAGCCTTGAAGCAAAGGTCTTGTTTCATCAGAATACACTTTAATATTAAGACCGTTTTCTACAGCTTTATATATTGGAGAAAGCGCTGTCCCAAAATCAGCTGTTGCTAGAGCTCCAGCATTACAATGAGTTAAAACAGTATCTCCATCTTTTAATAATTCAGAACCATTTTCCCCAATTGCTGCACACATCGCAATATCTTCTTCCACTATATTTAGAGCCTCTTTGATTAATTCTTCTTTTATATCATTTACATCGCAAGATTTTATGCTTTTCGCTTGATTAACACAGCGATTCAATGCCCAAAATAAATTAACAGCTGTAGGTCTAGACTCTGCAAGTCTATTAGAGACTCTTTCTATTTCTGTTAATAAATCTTTCACGGAATTTACTTGATGCGATTGGACAACGGCAGCGAGTCCTAGAGCAGCAGCGCAACCTATTGCAGGAGCTCCTCTGACAGATAGCCTTTTTATGCATTGAAAAATCTCTTCCAAGTCTGTAGTCTCAATATAAGTTAGTTTTTTAGGTAAGCAAACTTGATCAATAAGGCGTAATTTACCTGGAAGAATATTTAAATCTTTATTATATTTTGATATAACTTTACCAGAATCTGTAATCCAACGAACTGTATCTATCATTTGATTTCCCTATCTAAATCCGTTATTAATAACTTTTTCATAAGTTGATCTTGGAGCTAAGACACCACCAACAACCATTATTTCTTTTGTCTCAGGACTTTCTTCTAAATTTATAGTTCCATTGACCTTGTAAACAGCATATTGCTCTCTATCGCCTTTTATATTATATTTCATATAAGTGAAAATTCTAGGATTGACTTTCAATAAAATATGTAAATTGTTGTATATATCGAATTTGCATATTGGAACTTGAACTCCTGTTTCTCTTCCTAGTAAAGAAACGCTATAAACAGCTTCTTTATCTTCCACAACCAAATAAAAATATTTAGCTTCTCTTTCTTGTAATGATACAACCTTGAAAGTTCTTTGAGTTATAATATTAGTTTCACCATTAGGGCTCACATCAGGCACTCCTACAATTTTTTCCCACATATTCATTCCTTTTACAACAGAAAAAGGTAATATCTCAGACTTATATTTAAATGGAATTCTAGCATGTTTAATATTGGCTTTTATCCTATATTTATCACGCTTTTTTAGGTCATAATAATCACTTAGACATATAACCATTTCTTCACTAGCATTTGGTTTTAAAATTAAGCCTTCAATATTAGGCAATTTTTTATTTGGATATAGTGATACAGGCTCCTGTTTTTTATTTTCTATTACAAAATCAATACCACCTTGTAATTTTTTATTAGAACCAAAAATAATGGAATTACCAGAATCATTCCTAAAGGTAACCCTTGCATAAATTCCTTCATACTGTAGGAATAATTGTTTGTTTAATTCTAATTTTACACTTATTTGCGCAAACGAGTTTGTGCATAATACTGCGAAGATGATTACAAGTAGTAATTTTTTAATTTTCAACATTTTGTTCTAACCTTTTTGTTATTTTGTTAACGACATTTTTTACATCTATTGATTCATGACATTTATTTGCTCCAGTGGGGCAATATCGTTTAAAACACTTAACGCACTCAAGGTTAGGTGTAAATATAATATTATCCGAACCATAAGGACCTGTCTTATCAGGATCTGTTGAACCAAACAAAGCAAATACTGGTTTTCCCAATGCAGCAGCAATATGCATCGGACCACTGTCATTCGTAAATATGACATCTAAATTTCTAATAAGTTCTACTAATTCGGGTAAAGTTGTTTTTCCTATCATAGAAATAATATTTTTTGCACTTATTGCATCTGCTATAATGCTTTTTGCAATTTTCTCATCTGCTTTAGAACCTATCAAGATAAATTTGTAACTGTTATTGTATTCGTATAATGCATTAATGACTTTAGTGAAAAATTCTGGAGGCCATGTTTTTGTTTTCCAGCGGGCTCCAGGAATAATGCCTATAAGAATATCTTTTTTATGAATACTAGCAACCTCTAATTTCTGTTCAATTGATAGATTAATGGCAGGATTTGCTTTAAGAATAAAATTACCTTGAATAGAAGGTTTTTCAAGTAATTGGCATATAAGAGATATGTTTTTATCTATTGCATGTGAATAATTATCAATATTATAGAATTTTTTATTATAAAACAATTTTGCTATAGATTCCTTACATTCAGCGAATCCTATTATTTTTTTTGATTTTGCGATTCGTGCAAAAAAAGCACTTCGGATTAATCCTTGTAAATCTAAAACAAAATCATATTGATTATTTCTTATTTTCTTAATTAAAGATATAAAAGTTCCAAAGCCTGTTTTAATAGAACCTAATTTTTTCCGTTGAAAAATGATTCTTTCATTTATATTTGGACAATAATCAAGAATAGGCTCAAACTCTGGGTTTATTAGCCAATCTATTTTTATATTAGGATATTCTTGTATTAATAAATTAATAGCAGGAAATGAATGAATAATATCCCCTAAGCTACTTGGTTTTACAACTAGGATTTTATTTATAGCATTTCCATAATTACTTTCATTCAAAAAATCAAGTTCCTTTTTGTAGGCGAGTTGCTAATTTTTCTGGTAAGCCAGCAGCTCTAATCTTTTCTTGAGTTGTAGCAATATCATAAGGAAGTCTATACCTCACAATTCTTCTTGCTTCTGTATCATAAATTGCAAATGATGCACGAGGATCTCTATTTCTAGGTTGTCCAACACTTCCAACATTGATCAAATATTTCCAACCAGGTTGAATATCAATAGACATAGAATCAGCTTCATTAGGATTTGATGGAACCATTCCTTCATGTCTTAAATATGCCCATTCTGGCACTTCTTCTATCATCTTATCTGAACGCATTGTAACAGGTTTTTTACAAAAAGCTATTGGAATATGTGAATGACCACAAAAGCAGAGTTGTGTGAATTGATATGAAAAATTATCGGAAGCATGATGTGTATCGAAAACATAACCCCAAGAATCTGGAGAATCTAATGTTGCATGAACAATAGTTGTGTTAATTGCTGGAATACTAGTTCTTAAAGGTAATTTTGATAACCATTGTAACTGTTCCTCGCTAAGTTGCTCTCTTGTCCATAATACAGCATTTCTTGCATGAGGGTTAAAGCCTTCCATTTCATTATCTCCATTTGAGGCATATTCATCATGATTCCCTTTTACAATACCAACAACATCTAAACTTTTAAGTTTTTCTAAACAAGCTGAAGGCTCAGCATTATATCCGACAATATCTCCTAAACAAATATATTTTTCAACTCCAACTTCATAGCATTTACTCAAAATAGTGTTAAATGCCTCCATATTTGCGTGTAAATCACTCACAATTGCATATTTCATCTCTCCCCCCTTTAATTTTAAATTTTTTCTTTTAATAATACTAATAGCATAGTTTTAAGATTTTTCTAATAGAATTCCAATTTTCTTGCTAATATTTTATTAAAGTGTTTATTTTATGACCTTTTAAATTAGATTTACCATCTAAAAATGCTAGTTCGATTAAAAATTCTATGGCTTCTATTTTTGCTCCTAAAGACTCTAATAAAACAACTGTTGCACCAACTGTTCCACCTGTTGCAAGTAAGTCATCAACAATTACAACTTTCTCACCATTTTTTACAGCATCTGAATGAATTTCCAAGGTTGCTTCACCATATTCTAGGGAATATGATTGTTCAATTGTTGTATAAGGCAATTTGCCCTTCTTTCGAACAGGGATAAAGCCACATCCTAGTTCATAAGCCATTGCAGCTCCAAAAATAAAACCTCTCGATTCCACACCTACTATATAATCAGGTTTATTATTTTTATATTTTTCAATGAATAAATCAATAATTTCTTTAAAAATTGTATTATCTTTTAAAATTGGTGTTATATCCTTATAAATTATGCCTGGTTTTGGAAAATCTGGAATATCACGAATAGTCTTTTTTATATTTTCTATGCTCATATTAACTCCTTTTTATTAATTAAGTAAAACCCAAATTCGTAAAAAACTCACTGATTTAGGTAAAAAAAGATAATGGTAACCGTAAGCCGGATTCTGTCATTTTGGTCTAATTTTACGAATAAAATAATGCCAAAACGGCAATCATCTATCTATGCGACCAGAACCCGAAATTCCAACGCTGCGAGTAACAGCTCATTTTCTATTTGGTCTTGCTCCAGGAAGGGTTTGCCATGCGACAATGCTTACACAATTGCCCGGTGAGCTCTTACTTCACCATTTCACCCTTACTCTAAATCCAAAACCTGCAAATATAAAAGAATCTCAAAGCAATAGCTCTGAATCCAAAATCTGCAGATATAAAAGAATCTCAGAGCGGTATATTTTCTGTTGCACTTTCCTTTCAACAAAATATAGTTTGTTGCATCCCATGTTTATGGGATTCCATACTCTTTGGAGTCCGGACTTTCCTCACATTAAACAAAAAATTGAATAACGCGCGACTGCCTCATTACCATTATCAAGTTAATAATATATATCGTTATTTTTAAATTACAAGAGTATATTAATAATATTTATCATTTTAATACACCTTAAAAAACATATTTTTTGCTAATTGTGCAAAAAATATAAAAATTATAGTCTCTAAGCACACGAGTCACGGATTTTATTATGAGACCATTTTAGGATTGT